>CAKSAI010000074.1 GCA_934434905.1 uncultured Lachnospiraceae bacterium
GCAGTTCTATCCAGACCGCATGGCTTCCCGAATTCTTGGCATGGGTGATGTGCTGACACTGATCGAGAAGGCGCAGGAAGAGATCGACGAGGATAAGGCCAGAGCGCTGGAACAGAAGATGAGGAAGGCCGAGTTCGGCTTTGACGATTATCTGGAGTCCATGAACCAGATGAAGAAGATGGGTGGTTTGTCCAGTATCTTGGGAATGATGCCGGGTATCGGCGGCGCACAGATGGCGGAGATTGAGAATGCCATGGATGAGAAGAAGATGGCCCGAATCGAGGGAATCATCTATTCCATGACACCGAAGGAACGCGCCAATCCTTCCATATTGAATCCAAGCCGCAAGCGAAGGATTGCCAACGGCGCAGGTGTGGACATCAGCGAGGTGAACCGTCTGGTGAAGCAGTTTGAGCAGTCGAAGAAGATGATGAAGCAGATGCCGGGCCTGATGGGCGGGAAAGGCATGAAGCGCGGTCGGTTCAAGCTGCCGTTTGGGATGTAGATAGGAAAGCCCACGGATTGTTAGGAAGAAAAACTGCTTTGCAGCAGGTTTTCAGATAGATAGAATTTTCAAGGAGGTGAAAAAGATGGTAAAGATCAGATTAAAGAGAATGGGACAGAAGAAGGCTCCTTTCTATAGAATCATTGTGGCTGATTCCAGATCCCCCAGAGATGGCAGATTCATCGAAGAGATCGGTACTTACGATCCCACCAAGGATCCCAGCGAATTCCATGTGAACGAGGAATTGGCAAAGAAGTGGCTTGCAAATGGAGCACAGCCCACCGAGATGGTAGGAAAGATCTTCAAGGCAGCCGGTATCGAGAAATAGGATTCGTGAGGTGACGTCATGAAAGAATTAGTGGAAGTAATTGCAAAGGCTCTTGTGGAACATCCGGAAGAAGTCGTAGTTACAGAGAACCAAAGCGAAAAAGCGATCGTCGTCGAGCTTCGGGTGGCTCAGTCCGACATGGGTAAGGTCATTGGCAAGCAGGGACGCATTGCGAAGGCAATCCGTTCTGTAGTGAAGGCAGCGGCATCGAAAGAAGATCGTAAAGTGATCGTAGAGATTGTTCAGTAGTGAAAGAGGGGCTTTTTAAGCCCCTTTTTGCGCGGATAAGCAGAAATGTGTTTTGGAGGAAGACATGGAAGATTTGTTGCAGGTTGGTATCATAACGACAACCCATGGGGTGAACGGAGAGGTGAAGGTGTTTCCAACCACCGACGATCCGGCGCGTTTTAAGAAGCTGAAGCAGGTGATTCTGGATACCGGAAGAGAGAAAATCTCCCTGACAGTGACGCAGGTGCGGTTTTTTAAGAATCTGGTGATCCTGAAGTTCAAGGATTATGATAATATCAATGACGTGGAAAAGTGGAAGAGCAAGGGTCTCTATGTAACCAGGGAGAATGCGGTGAAGTGCGAGGAAGGCGAGTATTTTATTGCCGATCTGATGGGACTGTCGGTGTTTTCCGATGAAGGGGAAGCACTGGGGGAGCTTTCGGAGGTGCTTTCCACCGGGGCTAATGATGTCTACGTGGTCACCAAAGCCGGGGAGAGGGATCTGCTGCTGCCGGCCATCCGGGAATGCATCTTATCCATTGACATGGATGCGCGGGTAATGAAGGTGCATTTGATGGACGGACTGCGGGATTAAGATCAGAAAAGGGCATATTATGAAATTTTATATATTGACACTATTTCCGGAGATGGTCTTAAATGGCCTGAATACCAGCATAATCGGGCGTGCCGTGGAAGCAGGGTATCTGTCCATAGAGGCTGTCAATATCCGGGATTTTTCCAACAATAAGCACAGTAAGGTGGATGATTATCCATACGGAGGCGGCGCGGGAATGCTCATGCAGGCACAGCCTGTTTATGACGCGTGGAAGTCCATCGTGGATCGGATCGGCCATCGACCACGCTGTATCTACCTGACTCCCCAGGGACCCACGTTTCACCAGGAGATGGCGAAGGAGCTTGCCGGAGAAGAGGAGCTGATCCTGCTCTGCGGGCATTATGAGGGAATCGACGAGCGAGTGCTTGAAGAGATCGTGACGGATTACATGTCTATCGGCGATTATGTGCTCACCGGCGGCGAGCTTCCTGCCATGGTGATGGTGGATGCCATCGCCCGGATGGTACCCGGTGTATTGACGAACCAGGAATCCGGCAGCACGGAATCCTTTGAGGATAATCTGCTGGAGTATCCGCAGTACAGCAGGCCGGAGGAATGGATGGAAAAGAAGGTGCCGGAGGTGCTGCTGTCCGGCCATCACAAGAATATCGCACAGTGGAGATTGGAACAGTCTGTTGTCCGCACGAAGGAGCGCAGGCCGGATCTGTGGGAAAAATACCGTTTGAGGCATGAGGAGGATTGAAATGGCAATCATATTTGATGATGAGAAAAAGATTTTTACTTTACATACGACGCACACAACCTATCAGATGAAGGCTGACAGGTATGGGGTGCTGCTGCACCTGTATTACGGTGCAAGAATCCCTGGGGATATGGAGTATACACTTGTCTACCGGGATCGTGGATTTTCAGGAAATATTTACGATGCAGGCATGGATCGGACCTATTCTCTGGATATACTGCCCCAGGAATATCCGGTGGCAGGAACCGGGGACTTTCGAAGCAGTGCACTTGTGGTGCGGGATGCGGATGGGTCTGAAAGCTGCGATCTGCGCTATGTCAAGCATGAGATTACCAAGGGCAAGTATTCCCTGAAGGGGCTTCCGGCGGTCTATGCAGCAGAAGAGGAAGCTGAGACATTGATGATCCTGCTGGAGGATCGCGTGTCGAAGGTGCAGGTGCAGCTTCTGTATGGCGTGCTGGAGCAGGAGGATATCATAACGAGGAGTGCGGTCATTGTAAATGGCGGCAATGGGCAGATTGTTGTGGAGAAGGCCGGTTCGGCATGTCTTGATCTTCTGTATGGAGATTATGATCTGGTAAGCTTTTATGGAAGACATGAGATGGAGCGGAATTTCCAGAGGAGCGCCATCGTGCATGCAGATCAGGTGATCGGCAGCCGCAGAGGAACCTCCAGTGCCCATTACAATCCTGCAGTGATAATTGCAGATCAGAAGGCCACGGAGGATACCGGTAGCTGTTACGGAATGATATTTGTTTACAGCGGTAATTTCATGTGTGAGGCTGAGAAGAGCCAGATGGACAGCACAAGGGTGATCATGGGGCTGCAGAGCGACTTCTTCCATTATCCGCTGGAGTCCGGTGAGTCATTGACGGTTCCGGAAACGATACTGACCTATTCCGGTCAGGGCTTTTCGGAGATGTCAAAGCGATTCCATCGCTGCATCCGGGAGCATATCTTCCGGGGAAAATATAAAGTCGATCCGAAGCCTGTGCTGGTCAATAGCTGGGAAGCCTTCTATATGAATTTTAACGGGGACAAGATCTATCAGCTGGCAAAGGACGCTTCTGAACTGGGAATCGACATGGTGGTGCTGGATGACGGCTGGTTTGGCAATCGTTGTGACGATAACAGAGGCCTGGGTGACTGGGTGGTCAATGAGGAGAAGCTGGGCTGCTCTCTGGAGGAGCTGATCCGAAGGATTCATGGAATCGGTATGAAGTTCGGCATCTGGATCGAGCCGGAGATGGTGAACGAGGACAGTGACCTGTACCGGGCGCACCCGGATTGGGCGCTTCAGATCCCGGGCAGGAAACCGGTGCGTTCCAGGAATCAGTTGGTACTTGATTTCTCCAGACGGGAAGTGCGGGATTACATCTTTGATCAGATCAGCGGCGTGCTGGAGAAGGAACCGGTGGATTATATCAAGTGGGATATGAACCGCAGTCTGGCGGATCTGTATTCCAGGGAAAATCCCCAGGGAAAGGTCACTTATGAGTATGTCCTTGGTGTATATGAGTTTGCAGAGAAGCTGATCCGTAAGTTCCCGAATCTGCTGCTGGAGAGCTGCAGCGGCGGTGGCGGAAGGTTTGATGCCGGCATGATGTATTATTCCCCACAGATCTGGTGCAGTGATAATACGGATCCGGTGGATCGGCTGAGAATACAGTACGGGACGTCCTTCTTCTATCCGGTGTCCTCCATGGGGTCTCATGTGTCAGATGTGCCAAACCACCAGACCGGACGGGTGACGGATATCCATACCAGAGCGGTGACCGCCATGGCAGGAACCTTCGGATATGAGCTGAATCTGGCAAAGCTGAGCGAGAAAGAGAAGGAAAATGTCATTCGTCAGGTTCAGGAATATAAGAGATACGAAGGATTGGTACGGACGGGAGATTATTACCGGCTGACAAGCCCTTATGAGGATGTTTATACCGCATGGGAGTTCGTTTCCGAAGATGGCAGTGAGGTATTGCTGAACGTTGTGCTGCAGAGAACCCAGGCGAATAAGCCGGTAGGCTACGTGAAGCTGAAGGGACTTAAAGCGGATGCAGTTTATCGGGATGAAGGGACAGGCGCAAGCTATTATGGCGGAGCATTGATGGAAGCAGGACTTCCGCTGCCGGATATGAGAGAGTATGAGGCGTATCAGGTACATTTTAGTATAACAGTTCAGCCATAGCCAACGAAACGGGCGAATCATGGGTTACATTTTAATTGTAAATAATGCTTGCCTTTCAGGGAAAACTATGATACAATATCTTTCCGTGAGACAAATAAACAGGATGGTCCTCTGTTACCGTGTGTATTAAGAACATCTAAATAAACAGGAGGTCACGAAATGAACGCAGCAGAAATTATCAAGAGCATTGAAGCTGAACAGCTCAAGGCAGAAGTACCGGAGTTCCGGGTTGGCGATACCGTTCGGGTATACGGCAAGATCAAGGAAGGAAACCGCGAGAGAATCCAGGTATTTGAAGGAATCGTTTTGAAGAGACAGGGCGGAAGCAATCGCGAGACATTCACCGTTCGGAAGTTTTCCAATGGTGTAGGCGTAGAGAAGACCTGGCCGTTACACTCCCCCAACGTAGAGAAGGTGGAAGTGGTAAGACATGGTAAGGTAAGACGTGCGAAGCTGAACTACTTAAGAGATCGTGTCGGCAAGAGCGCAAAGGTGAAAGAGCGGGTGAAATAATCCGCAGAGATTATGAATCTGGCAGAAAGAAAAGGGGCTGTTATGTGACAGCTCCTTTTTTACCAATCAGAGATCGGTGGCGGGGGAACTGACATATGAGACGCAGGCGGAATCAATATAGAGAAAAGAAGAGCAGAGTACAGCGGCGGGCTGTCAGACTGGACTTCAATCGGCGCAGGAAGCGCGAGGTCAACACGGCGCGGCTGCGGGAAGTCATAACCTGGAGCCTGGAGATCATGCTGACGGTGGCTGTGGCGGCGGTGATCGTGTTTTTCCTGGGGGTTCGGGTATCTGTGGTGGGTTCTTCCATGGAAGAGACACTTTATAACGGTGACACGGTATTGGTGAACCGTTTCGTATATAAGCTTTTTTCACCGAAGGCAAATGATATTGTCGTATTTCTGCCAAACGGAAATGCGAAGTCACATTATTACGTTAAGCGGGTCATTGCCGGGCCGGGAGACACGGTGCAGATCATGGATGGCAAGGTGTATGTGAACGGAGAGCCCTTCCAGGAGGAAATCGAGAATCCAACCATTGCGAACGGGCTGCTGGCAGAGGAGCCGGTTCTTGTGAAGGAAGATGAATACTTTGTGCTGGGGGATAACCGGGACAATAGTGAGGACAGCCGTTATGCCAATATCGGCAATGTAAAGAAGGAGCATATCCTGGGAAAGGCATGGTTTATCGTTTCTCCCTGGAAGAAGTTTGGCTTCTTGAAATAAGAAGGAGGAGCAGGCATGCAGTTTCAATGGTATCCGGGCCATATGACTAAGGCCAGGAGGCAGATGCAGGAGGATATAAAGCTGGTTGATCTGGTGATCGAGCTGGTAGATGCCAGGATTCCGGGAAGCAGCCGTAACCCGGATATTGATGAGCTTGGCAGAAACAAGGCTCGTTTGATCCTCTTAAATAAGGCGGATCTGGCGGACGAGAGCCAGACGGTGGCATGGGCGGACTTTTTTCATGAAAAAGGATATTTCGTTGCCACGGCGGATTCCCGCAGCAAGGGCAGCATGAAGGCAGTAACCCAGATGATCCAGGAAGCCTCACGGGAGAAGACTGAACGGGACAGGAAGCGCGGAATCTTAAACCGTCCGGTGCGGGCCATGATCGTTGGCATTCCAAATGTGGGAAAGTCCACTTTTATCAATACGTATGCCGGGAAAGCCTGTGCCAAGACGGGAAATAAGCCCGGAGTGACTAAGGGCAAGCAGTGGATCCGCCTGAATAAGAGCGTGGAGCTTCTGGATACGCCCGGGATTCTCTGGCCGAAGTTCGAGGATCAAAAGGTGGGGCTTCATCTGGCGCTGATCGGAGCTATTCGGGATGAGATCTTAAATATTGATGAGCTGGCGCTGGCACTCATAGAACTTCTTACAAGGAATTATCCCGGAGTGTTAAATGCACGTTACGGCGTGACAGAGGAGGCAGAAGATCCCGACATTCTCGGACAGATCGCCAAAAACCGCAGATGCATCAAGCATGGAGACGAACTGGACTACGGGAAGGCAGCCACAATTCTGCTGGATGAGTTTCGCGGCGGAAGACTTGGAAAAATTACGCTTGAATTTCCGGCGAAATAGAGATAAACTATAGTAAAACAAGATAGTCATTCGCTGTGTTACAGAGGAATGATATGGGATAATTGTTCTGGAAATAAAAGGCAGCATCGCAGGAGAGGATAGGCATATGACGGAAGAATCATATAAAGAGGAGCGGCAGACTCCTGACACAGGGAAAAAGGCACTGAAAGAGGTTGTGAACTTTGCCCTATATATCGTCATCGTACTTGTACTGACGTATCTGGTTATCCATTATGTGGGGCAGCGTACCGAGGTGAGTGGAGAATCCATGGAGAATACGCTGGACGATAAGGATAATCTGATCGTGGATAAGATCACATACCGTTTCCGGGATCCGGAGCGTTTTGATATCATTGTATTTCCTTTCAAGCTTCAGGAGAATACCTATTATATCAAGCGCATCATCGGTCTGCCCGGCGAGACGGTGCGAATCGATGAGAATGGGATCATCTACATCAACGGAGAGGAATTGATCGAATCCTATGGACGGGAAGTGATCCGGCCGGAGAAGCTGGGGGTGGCGGCAAACGAGATTGTGCTTGGCGATGACGAATATTTCGTCATGGGCGATAACCGAAACCACAGCAGTGACAGCCGTGATCCCAGCGTAGGCAATATCAAGCGGGAGGACATCATCGGCAGAGCCTGGCTTCGCATCTATCCTTTTGACAAGATTGGGTTTATCAAGCACCAGTGAGGAAATACTATGGAGAGAGAGCAGAGTATCGGATTAATCCGGAAGGAATTACAGGCAGCAGCGGATCAGCAGCTGCCTGATTTTGTAAAAAAGTATGAGGAAGACAGCCGGTCCGGCGTGCAGTCGCTGATCAGTCAGGCGAAGAAGCGGATGGAGGCACTGGAAGCGGAGAAGCAGAGAATCTGGGAGCTTTCACGCTACGAGCGGGAATATGCCGATATGGGATATGTCTGTGGCATTGACGAGGTAGGGCGTGGTCCACTGGCCGGTCCGGTGGTGGCCGGAGCTGTGATCCTGCCGAAGGACTGTGATATTTTATATATCAATGACTCCAAGAAGCTCAGTGAGAAGAAGCGTGAGGAGCTGTATGAGGTAATCATGGAGAAGGCCGTGGCGGTGGGAATCGGCATGGTTGGACCGGGACGGATCGATGAGATCAATATCCTTCAGGCCACCTACGAGGCCATGCGGGAGGCAATCGGGAAGCTGTCTGTGAAGCCGGACATCCTGCTGAACGATGCAGTGACTATTCCGGGGGTAGCCATCCGCCAGGTGCCCATCATCAAGGGGGATGCCAAGAGCATTTCCATCGGTGCCGCCAGCATTGTAGCCAAGGTGACGAGAGACCGGATGATGGTGGAGTACGATAAGGTGATGCCGGAGTATGGCTTTGCCGCCAACAAGGGATATGGGGCGGCGGCACACACTGAGGCGCTAAAGAAATATGGGCCGAGTCCGATCCATCGTGCCAGTTTTATAAAGAATTTTGTATAACAGTTTGGCCAGACCGAAGATGGGCGTGGGCTGAACCGGTGTAGAGGGGGAATCAAGCTTGCAGAAGCGGGAGAAGGGGTTTCTCTATGAGGGTATTGCCGCTGAATATCTGAAGAAGAAGGGGTATCAGATCATTGCACAGAATTTCTATACGAGGTTCGGGGAACTGGATCTGGTCGCGCGGGATGGTGTCTATCTGGTATTTGTGGAGGTGAAGTACCGTGCCGACCGTCGGGGCGGCCATCCGCTGGAGGCGGTAGACAGGAACAAGATGCGGCGTATCCGCAGGTCGGCGCAGTTTTATCTGATGCGCTACGGATTCCCGGAGACTACACCGTGCAGATTTGATGTGGTGGGGATCCTGGGGGAAGAAGTGGTGCATATTGAGAATGCTTTCTGATATCATGTGCTGCTCTTTCATATGATAGCAGAAAGCATTCCGGGGGGATCGAACTGCGGCGGAAGGGAGCTTTATTATGGATTTGAAAAAGAAGAATCGGCAGGAGGTGCTGGTAGAGAAGCGGGTAAAGCTGGAAAACGGCGCGGAATTTCCGTTTCTTGCATTCCCGCTGCTGGCAGAGCAGGAGTGGCTGGCGCATTGCTTCACCACACGGATGGGCGGCGTCAGTGAGGGGATATTTGCGACGCTTAATCTAAGCTTCAATCGCGGAGACGACCCGGAGGCGGTGCGGGAGAATTTTCGCAGGGTGTCGGAGGCACTGGGGGCACAGTATGGTGATTTCGTGTTCTCGGATCAGACCCATACGGCGAATGTGCGGCGGGTTACAAGAGCGGATGCTGGCAATGGCCTGGTTCGGGAGAAGTCCTTCTTTGATACGGACGGGCTGATCACGGATGAGCCGGGATTGGTGCTGTCTACTTTTTATGCAGACTGTGTGCCGTTGTACTTCGCAGATCCCGTTCATCATGCCATTGGGTTGTCACATTCCGGCTGGCGCGGAACCGTTCAGCAGATTGGGAGAGTTACGGTGGAGGCTATGGGACGAGAGTTCGGCAGCAGACCGGAGGATATCATCTGTGCCATCGGGCCGTCGATCTGTCAGGATTGCTATGAAGTCGGCGCGGAAGTGGCAATGGAATTTGGGAACTATAGCGGGAATGGGATTCTGGAGGCAAAGGGAAACGGCAAGTACCAGTTGGACCTCTGGCGCGCCAACGAGATCATTCTTCGCAAGGCCGGAGTATTGCCGGAGCATATCGCTGTTACGAATATCTGCACCTGCTGCAACAGCACGTATCTGTTTTCCCACCGTGCCTCGAAGGGCAGAAGGGGGAATCTCGGCGCGTTTTTGGCGATCAAGGCATAGAGAGTATAACAGTTCAGGCAGCCGAAGATGGGCGCGGACTGAACTGAGAGTAATAGTGGGAAAGGAAGATATCATGAGATCATATGTAGCGTACATTATTGAGGAAACAAAGAAGATTCTGGCGATTGACAGCCCGACGGGATTTACCGGGAGCGCGGCGGACTATGTGATGGAAGAATACGAGAAGCTGGGATACAGTCCGGTGAAGACGGAGAAGGGCGGAGTTCTGGTGGATCTGGGCGGCCGGGAGAAGGAGAATACCATCCTGCTGGAAGCGCACATCGACACGCTGGGCGGCATGGTGGCGGAGGTCAAGAAAAACGGAAGACTTCGCCTGACACCGCTGGGCGGTATGAACCCGAACAACGGCGAGACGGAGAACTGCCGGATCATTACCAGGAGCGGTGCAGTCTATGAGGGAACCTTCCAGATGATCAATGCATCGATCCATGTCAACGGCGACTATAACGATACGAAGCGCGATTACGACAAGATGGAGGTGGTTATCGATGAGAAGACGTCCTCCAAGGAGGAGACGGAGCAGCTTGGGATCATGACGGGCGATATCGTGGCCTTTGATCCGAGAACCACGGTTACACAGTCCGGCTATATCAAGAGCCGTTTCCTGGATGATAAGCTGAGCGTCGGGATCTTCCTGGGTTTTGCAAAATATTTGAAGAATGAGAATATTACGCCGGCCAGGAGGATCTATCAGCACATCACCGTATACGAGGAGGTGGGACACGGAGCCTGCGGAACCGTGCCTGCCGGGACCACGGAGATCCTGTCGGTGGATATGGGGTGTGTGGGCGAGGGCCTGCAGTGTACCGAGCGCCAGGTGTCCATCTGTGCCAAGGACAGCGCCGGCCCCTACAGCTATGACGTGGTGACGGATCTTATCCGGGCGGCCAGAGATCATGATGTGGACTTTGCAGTGGATGTTTATCCGCATTATGGATCTGATGCAGATGCGGCGTTAAAGGCCGGATACGATGTGCGTCATGGGCTCATCGGCGCCGGTGTGTACGCTTCCCACGGCTACGAGCGAAGCCACGTGGACGGCGTGGAGAATACGCTGAAGCTCCTGATCGGATATCTGTTATAGCATGTCAAAGACCCTTGCGGTAAGCCGTAGGGGTCTTTCCTGTTTTCTGACGGAACAGATAAGAAAAGTAGTGCTCATCATGAAAGCCCAGGGAAAAAGCTACGTCCCGCACCCTCAGAGCAGTATTCTGGAGGAGTGTCTTCGCCCGCAGCAGCTTCAAGTCCAGGATGTAATCGTAAGGTGTGACGCCCAGATCCTTCTTGAAGATCCGTATGATCTGGGATTCACTTAAGAACACGGCATCTCCGAGCTCCCGGAGCGTGATGGGCTGGGCGATGTGGCTTTGTATGAAATTCTTCATCCGAATTGTCTCTTCGGATATGTTCTGTTCGGATCGATAAAATCTGCTGTAGAGATACTGCATCAACTGGTGGAACACCAGGGCGGCCTGCTCGTGCTTCTCTGTGTCGGACAGGGTACTGTCCCTTCCGATGGCATGGATCTGTTCAAAGTATTCCTTTCCGCCTGCTGTGGAAAACAGGGCTATATGCCTGGGATTGTAGATGTCCAGCAGTCGGTTGATCAGGGGGCCGCTGGCGGTAAACCATATTTTGACCCAGGGGTTGTGCGCATCGGAGTAATAGCGATGGTCTCTGCCCGGGGGCAGGAGATAGATATCACCTTCCCCTGCATGGTACTCCTTCCCTTCCAGGATCACCGTGCCTTCTCCCGCGATGACGTATTCCACATTCAGGATGGGGGCATTTTTCCTTTGTATGTAATAGCTTCCGTCGCACCATGAGGTTCCGGACAGAACGATATAAAAGGGTAATTGCTTCTCTGGGATTGAAAAATTTACAAATTCCTCTCTCATGCGTGTTTTCCTAACTTTTTTGCAGTATTATTTATTTACAAGGGGAATTATAGCATATATAATCAATTTTAAAAAGACAGAAAATAAACCGGGAGGATAAAAAATGGAAACTGCATTAAGAATGGAATATCCGCGCCCTCAACTGGTGCGTGAGGACTGGATCAATCTCAATGGGGAGTGGGAGTTTGAGATCGACCAGTCGGTCAGCGGGAAGGCAAGAAGATTGTATGAGGCAGAACATTTAGACAGCCGCATTCAGGTTCCTTTTTGCCCGGAGAGCGAATTGTCCGGGGT
>CAKSAI010000075.1 GCA_934434905.1 uncultured Lachnospiraceae bacterium
GCAATGAGCAATGCAAAAATAAGAATGGGAATCAGGTTTCTAAACACCATTCCCACAGGATAGCCTGCCACCAGGCCCCCCACAAAGGAACCGATCGGAATCGTGATCACACCTGCCAGCACGCCGGTTGCCAGATACCCGCGATCCTCCTCGCCAATGATTCCCAAAGCTACCGGAATAGTGAAAACAATGGTGGGTCCAAGCATGGAGCCAACGATCAGCCCTCCGAAGTTTCCCGCATCCTCACTTAAGGCCAACGCCTTAGCCAGAGGCGCACCGCCCATGTCGTTGGCAAGAATAGATCCTGCAAACATCGCCGGGTCTGCCCCTAAGAATCCAAATACCGGAACGATCACAGGCTTTAACACATTTGCGATCACAGGCGCCAGGGCAATGATTCCAACCATGGACAGCGAAAGTGCGCCGATTGCCATGATCCCCTCCTCAAACTTCTCTCCCAGTCCAAAGCGGTTGCCAATGATCCGGTCAAGCGCTCCCAGCGCAGCAAATGCAACCATAATATAAATGATAATCTCATTAATGCTCAACTTAAAACACCTCCATATCTAATTTCCAGAAATACCCAGTAAATTCAGGATCCCTGCCATGTTATTTTCCCGGAATATCCAGGGAATCTATGATCCCTATTACGGCTGCATCTATGGGGACATCATTTCTCCCCATGACGATGCGTGCCGGATTTCCCCTGCATAAAAGGACAAGATCTCCGATTCCCGCACCGATCACATCCGCCGCCACGATCAGGTCCTCGTGCTCACACTTTCTTCCCTTGATCAGATCCACCACCAGAAGCTTCTGTCCCGTGATGGCTTCCGCCTTCTTGGTGGCCCAGACGCTTCCGATCACCGTTCCCATCTCCATGCGCTTACTCCTTACTGCCTGACAACGGACAGGCGGTGGCTGGTGATATAGTCCATAGCCAGAGGCGTGATCTTCGTCTTATGTCCAACCAGAAGACTCTGTCCTCCTGAATTCCTGATTCGCATCACGTCGGATTCGCGCAGAAGCCCAAGATGTGAAAGATCGACCGTACAGCCTGTCGGAACGGAATATCGTAATGGAACCGCTCCGAACTTGGCAAAGTTCGTCCCCTCTATCAGTTCCAAAGGCGGCTGATTCATCCCATGATTTAGCGACAGTCTTATCACATCCCCTGCACACGGAATCACCTCCACACCGATATTCTTTAAGGCTTCCTCCTGGTGCAGATACAGACGGTACAGATTCTTCCCAGCACTGTCCCGAAAACCGCGATACTCCAATCCCTGTTCCAGAGCATAGACCTTCTTCCCGGAAAGCAGCCCCTTAAGAATACACGAGGCCTCCGGGGTTCCGGGTATTCCGTTTGCCGCGTAAGCCATGGTCTCCACCGAGAGCCGGGCAAGCAGCAGAACATCCCATTCAGAGCTTCCGGTATCCCTCTCGATCCGGTAAAAAGAAGACAACTGCTGCTCTTCCTTGGCGGAAAGAATTCCTGACACCAGCAGCCCGCTCCGAAAATCGCCTCTATTCTGCTTTAGCTCTGTCAGCACACAATCGTTTCTATTCTGCTTCGGTTCTGTCAACACCCAGGCATTTCCATTCTGCTTTTCGTCCACCGCTTTTTCCCCGCCGCTGATCCTGCTTTTTACCTCACTTACCACCTGACTGATTAGCCGCTCTAATTCCTGCTGTGCAAGAGCGTGATTCTCCATCTGTCTTCCTCCTATCGCACGATCTTACAGTACATTCCTTTTTCAAAGCCGCAGGCATTGGCTTCATCATAATCGATATGGACATAGGTGGCATACTCCTCGCTGACCCGTACAACGGTATCCTTGAAGATCACAGGCCTTGTCCCAAGCGCCTCAATGCTCACCACATCCTTATCCTTCACCTGCAGGCGCCCGGCATCTGCCGCTGCCACATGCATATGGCGCTTTGCCACGATCACCCCCCGGTCAATCGCAAGCTGTCTGTCTTCATAGGACAGCACCGCACCCGGACTGTCCTTGATGTCTCCGCTCAAACGCACCGGTGGCTTTAGCCCCAGCGTTAATCCATCCGTGAAGGACACCTCCACCTGGGTTTCCTTACGCTCCGGGCCTAAGACGACCACATTTTGGATCGTTCCCTTTGGACCTGTCACGTTTACCCGTTCCTTGCAGACATATTGTCCCGGCTGCGAGAGATCCCGCACTCTTGTCAGTCGGTATCCCACGCCGAACAGCGCCTCCGCGTCCTGACGGCTCAAATGCACATGACGCCCGGAAGCTTCCATCTCCACAAGGCCATCCGACTCATAGACTCCGGTGAGATATTTAAACATCATGATCCAGAACAGAGAGGACAGACGGTTTAACACCCGCAGAATGTCCTCCCGGCTGACCTCACCACTCTCTTCCCGAAAGGCACGGTACGCCGCAAGTTCTGCCTCCCTGGCCTTGGTGCGCAGACGATTTAAGCTGACAACCATCTCTCCGTGCTCCGCCGTTGGCAGAAAATGACGTATGCCGTAATACTGGCTGGGATGATGGGAATGCGCCCGCAGCTCGTCTGTGCTGAGGTTCTGCAGCCTCACCTCGCCGACTGCCTCCCCGGACACCTCACAGCGCAGCAGCCGACGTATCACTGCTATGATCTCATCCAGATCCTCATAGAGCTTCCTCTGTCGGCGCTCTCCTGCTTTTATCTGAACCAGAAGAATCTCCGATTCCAGGGAATCAATGGCTCCGCGGAATGCGATGCGCGGATGATCCTTATACACCAGCGTATCGCCTCTTAAGTGCGTCTTGTGCTCCGGTTTTTTCGGAGCGTCACCAACACCTCCCGCCTTGCTGCCATCCACTGCCAGACTGCTTCCTGCCCCACCCACACGGATGGCACGGCAAACAGCCTCTATGATAAGCCGCAAAACCTCTTCCTGTGCAAAACCCTCTTTCATTTCTGACGATACCTGCCCTTTCACAGGCCTGTACCGCATCTTCGGCACTTCCTGTTCGCTCATAGACTATTCCTCATCTCCCACAACGCTCAGCATGCGGGATGTGGCATGGGGCAGGATCACATCCACCTCCGTATGGGGTCTTGGGATCACATGCACGGATACCAGTTCACCTACGCGTTCAGCCGCAGCAGCACCAGCGTCCGTGGCTGCCTTCACAGCCCCCACATCTCCCCGCACCATGACGGTCACCAGACCTGCTCCGATGGTTTCCTTCCCTACCAGTGCCACATTTGCCGCCTTTACCATGGCATCCGCTGCCTCGATGGCGCCGACCAGTCCCTTTGTCTCGATCATTCCTAACGCATTTGTATTTGCCATTTGAAATCCCTCCGTATCTGTCTTAGCAGACTTATTTTCTATTTTTGATAGTATTCTTCATCCTTACTGTTTTAATTCCTGCAAAATTTTATTCACGATCAGACTGATTTCTTCCGCATTCAGCCCACAGAAACAATTCCCGGCTTCCCGGTCTGATCCATAACTTCCAGACAACCTGCAATCTCCCGCGTTCATCCCGCCGGGCTGCCCGGATTCTCTTCGTATTTCCTCCAGTTCCTTCACACCGAAGGCCACCCGCCGAATATTTATGACGTCCATAGGGCCGATGTTGTTGGAGGTAGAGCTTCCGCCCACAGCCCCGCAGCCTAAGGTCAGCGCCGGAAACAGATGTGTCGTTCCGCCTATGCCGCCCAGCGCGCCGGGCGTATTAACCAGAAACCGGGAAGCCGGGATTCGCAGGGCGAATTTCCGGATCAGCGCCTCATCCGTGGCATGCATGCTGAAGGTATGTCCGGCTCCCTCCATATGCAGGATCTCAATGCTCCGCCTAAGCACCTGATCCGTGTCTGCCTCAACGAACAGCCCCAGAATCGGCGCCAGCTTCTCCCTGGAATACGGTGCGCCCTCGCCGACTCCGGTCTCCCGGCCCACAAGCACCCTGGCATCTGCAGGGATCCCGGACAGTCCCGCATATTCTGCGATCTGAACACAGCTCTTTCCCACGATCTTCGGATTCATGGTTCCGTTGGCCCGGAGGATAAATCCTCCCAACTGCTTCGTCTGGGCCTCATTAAGCAGGAAGGCTCCCTGCCGCTTTAATTCCCTTACCACAGCAGACTCCATGGCCTGTTCCACGATGATGGACTGCTCCGATGCACAGATGGTTCCGTTGTCGAAGGTCTTGGAATCCAGGATCCGCTTCACCGCCTGCTCCACATTGGCACTCTTGTCGATGAAGGCCGGTCCGTTTCCTGCTCCCACACCGATTGCCGGTGTCCCGGAGGAATAAGCCGCCTTCACCATGGCGCCGCCTCCGGTGGCCAGGATCAGAGCCGTATACTTATGCTTCATCAGTTCCTGGGTGGCCTCCATGGTCGGCGTGGAGATAGCCGAAATAGCCCCTCTCGGACATCCCGCTGCCTCTGCCGCCTCCGCCAGAAAATGCACCGTTCTCAGGATACAGTTTTTTGCACTCGGATGGGGAGAAAACACGATGGCATTTCCACCCTTCAATGCAATCATAGCCTTATAGATCACCGTTGAGGTGGGGTTGGTGGATGGAACAAGCCCGGCGATAACGCCCACCGGGACACCGATATCCCACACCTGATGCTCCCGGTTCTCCCGGATGATCCCTACCGTCCGCTGGTCTTTGATGGCCTCGTAAACGGTCTTCGCGGCAAAAAGGTTTTTTACCACCTTATCCTGCTTGATGCCGAAGCCCGTCTCTTCATTCGCCTCTGCCGCCAGAGTCCCCGCATGCGCGGCTCCCGCATCACTGATAGCCTTTACGATGGTATCGATCTGCCGCTGATCCATCAACGCCAGCTTTTTCGCCGCCTCATTGGCCTGTGCCAGCAGTTCCCGCGTCTCCTGCACGGATATCAAATCTCTGTCTTTTAATTCCATATGATTTCTCCTTTAATCGTACTCCCTGGGGTTTTCTGCCACGGTACGCACTGCCAGTGCGAAGGCGGAACAGGCTGCCTTGCAGGCCGACTGGCTCCCGGTGAGAAGTCCGCCGCCGAAGTTGGTCTCTGAGGGCGGTTCATAAAAAGCCACCATCCGCACATCTGCCGCCTTCAATGCCGCATCCAGCCCGTATACTGCCTCCAGAGGCGGTGCGATGAGATATGCAATTGCCTCACCCTCCGGGATTCCCGCCAGCTTCGACAGATAAGAACCTGTCCGGGATATGGTGTGCGCGTAATAAACAATCGAATCATCTTCATTTGCGCTGACAAAGCAGGCTCCATGCTCCATAAAGTTCCGTATGGAGGCAAGACCGCTTCGCACCTCCGACGGACTGGGACCCGCGATGATGCCAATGACCTCGCCTGCCAGCTTCGTGGAAGCATTCGCCGCTCCGGCATACATGGACTGCGCATACACCACTTCCACATCGGAATCCTTCGTGGCCTGATCCAGCGCTGTGTAAGTCACATCATCCATGTCCGCCGTCACAAGTCCAAGGCTCTTCCGGTTGGGTCCCAGCTTCAACGCATGGATCAGGTCATCGCTGACATTCGAGATCAGCTTCATGCCCAGGATCGTAGGGCGTAATTCATCATTTTTCATTCTATTTCACTGCTCCTTTCTATGCTATCATGCCTGCCAACACAGACACCACTATAAATAAAAGCCCACGGATTGCTCCGCATTTCATGCTCTCGCAATCCTACCTGCATTCGCAATCCGCGCTATTGCGCTACTTGCTCATGCCTGTTAGCGTCTCTCATGGTGGTACGCTTGCGTGTGCAAGCACTCGCTGCGTCCCATCCATGGAGACTGGGCTTTTATTTCAGGTCTATGCCGGAAGCCTTCTTCTCCAGCATCTTTAAGATCAGCTCCGCCGCATGGGCTCCGGCCTCCACCGCTGTGGTGCCGCCCCTGTGGATGTTGCTGATGACCGTGCGCTTGGCCTCCGCCAGTCCGTGTCTTGGCTGATAGGCGATATAGGCCGACATGGATTCCGCCGTCACAAGCCCTGGCCGCTCCCCTACCAGCATACAGATGACCTCCGCGTCCGTCACCTGGCCCACGTCATCCATGGCCCCCACTCTGGCGTACTTGATAAAAAGGATGGGCGGCAGCTCGATTCCATGCATGGAAAGTCCCTGACGAATGGCGGGTATCATATCCTCCGCATTGGCCTCGATGGCGGAGGACGACAAACCATCACCTACAATTACCAGAACCTTCGGATGCTCCCCGCAGGTCTTTTTGATCACAGGAATCTCTTCCTTGGGAAAACGCCGCCCCAGGTCAGGCCTGGTAAGATACTCGTCCTTGTCCTTACAGAGTGTTTTCACAAAGACAAAGCCGCATCGTTTCACAAATTCCTCGTCCACATCGGAAAATACCGCATCCTGGGCTGCCGCATGATCCGCCCGCACCCGCAGCATGGTTTCCGTCCGATACCTGGCCCCGGCCTTTCCAATTCCAAGTCTTGCAGGTGTCCTGGCCTTCATGGCAAGGTAGCCTTCCTTATCCTTGGCATCCTTTACCAGAAACTGCTGACGCAGGTCGATTTTCGTGATATCCGGCAGACAGGCTCCGTCCGTCTCTTCCTTTACCGCCGCACCTGACTGTCCCTTCATCATGCCATCCAGAACACGTTCTACCATTGCTCTGATCTCATCATCTCTCATCAAAAATCCCTCCTTTAAAACAGCGTGGATGCATCGCCGGCCTTCTTCGTCAGCCGCCCCCGCTCATCCACATATTCCATTTTCAGCAGCCACTGGTGAAAAGGCTTGATCGCGGTCAGCCCGAAGATTTCCCGAAGCGCCGCTGTCTCCTGATACCCGGTGGTCTGATAATTCAACATAACATCGTCACCATGGGGAATTCCCATAAAATAATTGCACCCCGCCGCAGTCAGCAGCACGGACAGATCCTCAATCGTATTCTGATCCGCCTTCATGTGATTGGTATAGCAGGCATCGCAGCCCATGGGAATTCCTGTAAGCTTTCCCATAAAATGATCCTCAAGGCCCGCCCGGCTCACCTGGCGTCCATCGTACAGATATTCCGGTCCGATAAATCCAACCACCGTGTTCACCAGGAACGGGGAAAAATGCCGGGCGAACCCGTAACACCTGGCCTCCATGGTGACTTGATCCGTATCGTGATGCGCCTCCGAAGAAAGCTCCGATCCCTGCCCTGTCTCGAAGTACATAACATTCGGCCCCTGCCCGGTTCCCTGGGTCAGCGCGATGTGCCTGGCCTCATCGATGGTGGCCGCATTGAAGCCGAAGGCTGTGTTACCCATCTCACTCCCGGCAATGGACTGAAAGATAATATCCGCCGGAGCACCTTTTTTTACCGCCTCCATCTGAGTGGTTACATGAGCCAGCACACACGTCTGGGTGGGAATTCCAAACTTCTGCTTCGTTTCCTCGAAGCGCTTCAGCACACGGGTGACGCTCTCCACGGAATCGTCCACCGGATTTAAGCCAAGAAGCGCATCCCCGGCTCCATAGGTTAGTCCCTCCAGCAGAGAAGCCATGATACCGTCCGGGTCGTCGGTGGGGTGATTGGGCTGGAGCCGTGAGGAGAGGGTGCCCTCTTCTCCGATGGTAGTGTTGCAATGAGCGGTAACCCGTATCTTCCTGGCTCCGTAGACAAGATCCAGGTTGGACATGAGCTTTGCCACGGCTGCCACCATCTCAGAGGTCAACCCACGGGAAATCCTTCGAATCATAGCCCCGGTGGTCTCTTCGTCCAGCAGCCATTCCCGCAGCCTCGATACCGTCCAGCCCTTGATCTCCCGATAGATCGGTTGGTTGATGTCGTCCTGGATGATCCTGGTAACCTCGTCTGTTTCATAGGGCACGGAAGGGTGCTCATATAGATCCTGCAAGGTGATCTGGGACAAGACGATCTTGGCAGCCACCCGCTCCTCTGCCGTTTCCGCCGCCAGATGAGCCAGCTTATCACCGGACTTTTCTTCATTTGCTTTTGCCATTACCTCCTTCAATGTCTGGAAGGCATAGACGTGTCCAAATAGCTTTGTTTTTAAAATCATTGTTACCTCCAATGTTAATTTATATTTAGGTCTGAAACACCAGCGTTTTTACTACCACTGGCAGGACACTGCCTCCGGCGGCGGGGCGGCCGATGTCGATGTAGTCACCCTCGGAGAGATGGATGCCGTCAATGCAGATAAGGGCTGGCTGTCGTATGCACACGTTTTCTCTGTGTCTTTCTGATTCTGCCTGATCTGCTGTATGATCCTTAAGCATTTGCATCCTCTGGCGCATGGTCTGCCCCAGCACCTTTGCCATATCATGCTGCACTACCACGATGGCAATAAGCCCGGCTGTCAACATGGGGGACAGCCCGCCAAGAAGCTCTTCGGCGTATTCCCGGATCCGCGCGAAGGAGGGGTTCTTTTCTCCTTCCAGGGCAACCGCCAGGGGCGTCAGCTTTCCTTCTACGGAGAACCAGGAGAGCTTTGTGCGAATGGCCTGGGCGATACATCCGCTCTGTTCTTCCTGCGGTGTCAGCTTTAAAACCGGAAGATTCTTGATGGGGAATTCTGCATTTGCATAATCAATGGTGCTGCCGCTGATCTCGGTGGTATGGCTTCCTGCTCCCACCACCGTGGCTCGAATGGTCTCTGCGCTCTCGATCACCTTAAGCTTCTGAAACAGCAGAGACTGCCGGATTGCCCCTGCCAGCAGAACACCGATATCTCCAAATGCATACGCATCCGGGTAATCCTCGGGATGATAGAGGATTGCCGCCACACCGCCGGAGAAGCTGATACAGGTGATTTTCTGTTTCTCTTGTTCCTGCTCCACTGATTTTCCCCCATCGTTATCTATCATTTGCAGTCCATGATTGGTGATCAGCATCTCATAGTACCTGCAGTCCTGTCGAAGCCCGACACTCTGCTCCAGCGCCTCAGTCATGACGGACAACAGCTTCTTAAGCTCTCCTTCGTCTATTACACGGCCAACTGCAAGACCGATCTGCTCCGCTGCAATGACCCGAAGAAGCTTCGGCGCGATATAGGTGATCCTGTGTGAATCCCTCTCCAACCGGATCAACCGCCCTCCAATGTCCAGGCATCCGGTATCCATCGTATCCCCTTGGGAAAACAGTGCCAGATTGGTGGTGCCGCCGCCGATATCCAGATTCACCGCTGTCACATGATGCTCCTTGGAATATACATCGGTTCCGGCACCCTTCCCGGAAATAACACTCTCCAGATCCGGCCCGGCTGTAGCTACCACGAAGTCTCCGGCAAAGCCGCTTAAGGTCTCAGCCACTTCTCTGGCGTTCTCCTTGCGGGCCGTCTCTCCGGTAATGATCACCGCACCCGTGTCGATCTCCTCCTTGCGAACGCCTGCCCGCGCATATTCCTGCTCCACGATCTTACGAACCCCGGCAAAATCGATGGTGGTCTCATTCTCCAGCGGAGTGAAATAAATATCGCTTTTATACCAGACATCCTTCTTCGTGATCGCCATTCGCGGAATCGTATAGCTGCTTGCCATATTTTCAATCCGAAGCCGGGAAAAGATCAGTTGTGAAGTGCTGGTTCCCAGATCGATTCCAACGCTTAAGAGTTCCTCCTGCATTCTGCATACACCTCCCCTTCCAGATATTCTTCCAGCTCCCGGATCCCTGTCCCTGCAATGGTATCCACCAGAAACACAGGCTCTGCCTTTGCTCTTTTCAGTTCCTCCACCGCCTTCTCCACCGCCTTCGGCTCTGCGATATCGATCTTGGTGACGATGCCTATAACTCTTTTCGCAAAGCTCCCTGCAAACGCAGGCGGAATTGCCTGGTAGTCCCTGGTGGGATCTGCAATCAGAGCAATGATCTTCGCCTCCGCTGAGGTCATGTGAAGCGCATTGTAGAACCTGGGATTCTCCATATATTCTCCCGGCGTATCGATGGATGTTCCATAGAATTCCACCGCCTGGGTCTTCTTATACCGGAGCTTCTGCTCATTTAATTTCTGGCAAAGGGTCGTCTTCCCACACCCGGTCTGACCGATAAAGATCACCTGTTTCATGCTTCCTCCTCATGTCCTGGTGACGGGCGCCCCGGAGAACCCAAGCTGTAGCTCCATGGTAGAAAGGATCTCCCTGACAGCAGCCTCCACAGAGCTGACGTCCCCGGTAAAAACCAGCGCACCGCTGAAGCGATCAATAAACCCCAGCGTAATATCGGAAGCTTTGGATGCAATATCCGCCGCGATCACCGCCCCCTCGCTGGGTGTGATGGTGAGGATTCCGATGGCATCGCCCTCCTGCTCTAGCCCCAGCTTGGCATAGATCATCCGATCCGGACCGGCGATCACATGCGCCAGCGTGATCTGCTTGCCGGGAACAAATTCCTGAATGATGCGCTGCTTCTCATTTTCCGGCATATAGAATCACTCCCTTTCGACAACAAATTCTTACCTATCAGAATGCCCGCTTTAGGATCGTCTGTATCTCCTGCCGGGAAGCCTCGCGTGGATTCGTGGCAATACAGGTATCAGACAATGCACCGTTTATCAATGCCTCCTCCGCTTGCCAGAAGGCTTCCGCCTCCACCCCGCACGCCCGGAAATTCATCGGCATATTCATTTCCTTCTGCATTTTCTGCACCTGGTGGATCAGGTTCTTCACCGAAGTACGGATATTCATACCTCCCAGGCCTGCCAGCGCGGACAGATTGGCATACTTGACTGCCGCTGTGCCAAATTCCCTCTGCTGATAGTCGGTAAGTCCGGCATTGAACTCCATCACGTGTGGCAGAAGGACCGTATTGGCCCGGCCATGGGGAACCTTGAATTTTCCGCCGATATTATGGGCGATGGCATGATTCAGCCCCAGAGAGGCTTTGTCGAAGGCCATCCCGGCCATACAGGATGCATAGTGCATCATGGACTTGGCCTGACTGTCTTCTTTGCTTGTATAGGAACGCACCAGATACTTCATCACGATCAGTGCAGCCTGGATCGCCAGCGCATCCGTAAAAGGATTTGCCTTGGTTGACACGTAAGCCTCCAGCGCATGGGTCAGCACATCCATCCCCGTATCTGCCACAATGGCCGGCGGAACACTTTTCACCAGTGCCGGATCCAGGAGCGCCACATCGGGAAGAAGTCCCGGATCGACCAGCGGATATTTGATGCCTTTTCCGGCGTCCGTGATCACGGCAAAGGAAGTGACCTCTGACCCGGTTCCGCTGGTGGTTGGTATCGCGATAAAGGTCATGTCCTTCACTTCCGCTACCTGTCTGGCGAAGTAGAGGATCGCTTTCGCCTCGTCAATGGCGGATCCTCCGCCCACTGCCAGCAGCGTGTCCGGTCCATACGCGCTGACCTCATGGATTCCCTCCACCACCAGCTCCAGAGGCGGATCCGGCGTCACGTGATCGAAGATCCGGTACTCCTTGTCCGCGATGCACTCCGTAATCTGTCCGATCATGCCGGACTGCACCAGAAACGGATCTGCAACAATGAATATCCGTGATCCCT
>CAKSAI010000076.1 GCA_934434905.1 uncultured Lachnospiraceae bacterium
GAATGCATGATTTCGGAATGGAGTTAGAAATGGAACAGACAGACAAAAGGTTTGCAGTCTTAATTGACGCAGACAATGTATCTCCCAAGTACATCAAGTATATTTTTGACGAGGTGTCGGATATGGGAGTTGCAACCTACAAACGGATATATGGGGACTGGACAGACCCGACCAAACGCGGCTGGAAGGACGTGCTGCTGGAGTGGTCGGTGAATCCTATTCAACAGTACAGCTATACCTTCGGGAAGAATGCCACGGATTCCGCCATGATCATTGACGCCATGGACATTCTGTATTCTGGGAATGTGGAGGGCTTCTGCCTGGTGTCCAGCGATTCAGACTTTACCAAGCTGGCGCAGCGGCTTCGGGAGGATGGCATCTTTGTGCTGGGTATGGGCGAGCGCAAGACCCCTACGCCTTTTGTAAAAGCGTGTGATTCCTTCAAGATCCTGGAGGTCATCGCTTCCGAGGAGGTGTCCAAGGAGCAGATCACCAGCCTGGAGGATATCCGGGGAGCGGTGGACAAGATCGTGACGGAGAACAACAATCTCGGCAAGCCTACAGGGATTGCTGAAGTGGGAAGCATTCTGGCGAAGAAGTTTTCTGATTTTGATGTGCGTAACTTCGGATATTCCAAGTTATCTACGTTCCTGGAGAGCCTTGAGAACTTTGAAGTGGTGCGAAAGGGGACTACTTATTTTGTACAGGATAAGAAAACCGGCGTTACCAGGAAGGATATCGAGGATCGTATCATCAAGCAGATCAAGGCTAACGGCGGCAAGATTGACAATATGAGCATCATTTACGAGGAACTGAAGCGGGCTTATCCCGATTTTCGTATCAAGCAGTACGGATTCAGTCGGTTCTCCAGCTTTATCCGCAGTTTTCCCAGCTTCCAGATCGAAGAGAATGTGGTGCGGCTGAAGTAGAGGTGGCATATGGCGAAGAAGTATTATGCAGTAAAAAGTGGTCTGACGCGGGGAATCTATCTGACCTGGGAGGACTGCAGGAAGAATGTGGAAGGATTCGAGGGAGCCGTATATAAGAGCTTTGCATCGGTTGAGGAGGCGGCGGCTTTTCTGGAAGGGACTTCCGGCATGAGTGCCGGAACGGAAGAGCCAGTTGACATGGGCGCCGGAACGGAAGAGCCAGTTGACATGAGCACCGGAACGGAAGAGGTGATAGCGCCCGCTATGGCTGAGGACATCCCGGAGATGGCACCCGGTGAGGCTGTGGCGTATGTGGATGGAAGCTATAACGTGGCGACGAAAGAGTATGCCTGTGGAGTGGTGTTGTTCCATGACGGCAGAACCGAGACCTTTTCTAAGAGGTTTGCGGATCCCGATCGGGCTGAAATGCGGAATGTGGCCGGAGAGATCGAGGGCAGCATGTGTGCCATGAACTATTGTCTGGAGCATGACATCAGGGAACTGACCATCTATTATGATTATGCGGGCGTGGAGCATTGGTGTACCGGAGCCTGGAAGGCCAACAAGGAGGGAACCCGTGCATATCGCGATTATTATGAGAAGGTCAGCCAGCGGGTTCGAATCCACTTTGTGAAGGTGAAGGGCCATTCCGGAGATAAATACAACGATATGGCGGATAAGCTGGCCAAGCAGGCGATTGGCCTGGCATAAAATTCAAGCTTGACAAGATACCCTCGTGGGGTATATAATGCATTTGCGTTAGATACCCTATGGGGGTATAATTTATTGCAATAGAAAGAAGGAAAGCATACGAATGGGAGATACAGCAGATAGGAAGGAGTGTGGGTGCTGCCACAAGACGAAGGAGCGCTCCGAGAAGGAATATAAGAACCTGATTCACCGACTGAACCGGATCGAGGGGCAGATCCGCGGAATCCGGGGCATGGTGGAGAAGGATGCGTACTGCACGGACATTCTGGTGCAGGTGGCGGCGGTGAATGCCGCGCTGAACAGCTTCAACAAGGTGCTTCTTGCCAACCACATTAAGACCTGTGTTACCAGGGATATCCGGGAGGGCAAGGAGGAGACTGTGGACGAGCTGCTGGCGACGTTGCAGAAGCTGATGAAATAATAAGGTAGCAGTTCGGTCAGACCGTGAACTGAACTGTTGCAAGGGAAAGGAGTGAGCAAGATATGGAACAATATAATGTGACCGGAATGAGCTGTGCTGCCTGCAGTACCCGTGTGGAGAAGGCAGTGTCGAAGGTTCCGGGAGTGGAGAGCTGCTCAGTGAGCCTTCTTACCAATTCCATGGGTGTGGAGGGAACAGCCTCGCCGGAGGAGATCATTAAGGCGGTGGAAAAGGCAGGCTACGGAGCTTTCAGAAAGAATACAGGGCGAGGCAGCGGAAGGTCTGCAAACGGATCTTCTGCGGGCGAAGCAGCGAATGGAGGAACAGGTGCAGGCCGGGACATGTCAGCGGGTGAGGACGCGCTTAAGGATCGGGAGACACCGCTCTTGAAGAAGCGTCTGCTGGCGTCCCTGGGCTTTCTGATTGTGCTGATGTATTTTTCCATGGGACATATGATGTGGAACTGGCCGCTGCCGGGATTCCTGGCGGAAAACCATGTCGCCATGGGACTGGTGCAGCTGCTTCTTACCATTGTTATCATGGTGATCAATCAGCGATTTTTTGTAAGTGGCTTTAAGAGCCTTATGCACGGCGCCCCCAATATGGATACGCTGGTAGCGCTGGGAGCCGGAGCGGCCTTCGGCTACAGCACCTACGCGCTGTTTGCCATGACAGATGCTCAGGTGAAGGGGAACATGGAACTGGTCATGTCCTACATGCACGAGTTTTATTTTGAATCGGCAGCCATGATCCTGACCCTGATAACGGTTGGGAAGATGTTGGAGGCGCGCTCCAAGGGCAAAACCACAGACGCCCTGAAGAGCCTGATGAAGCTGGCACCCAAGACGGCAGTGGTACTTCGGGACAATGTGGAGACGGAGGTTCCCATCGAACAGGTGAATCAGGGGGATATCTTCGTGGTCCGGCCCGGTGAGAATATCCCGGTGGACGGTGTGGTGATGGAAGGAAACAGTGCTGTCAACGAAGCTGCGCTGACAGGTGAGAGTATCCCCGTGGACAAAGCAGCCGGAAGTCAGGTGTCTGCGGCTACTGTCAATCAGTCGGGCTTCTTGAAATGCCGGGCAACCCGGGTGGGAGAGGACACCACGCTGTCCCAGATCATTCGGATGGTGAGTGACGCAGCGGCCACCAAGGCTCCCATTGCCAAGGTAGCAGATAAGGTTTCCGGTGTGTTTGTACCGATAGTCATAACGATTGCAGCGATCACGATCCTTGTATGGCTGCTTGCCGGGGAAGGCATTGGATTTGCGTTGGCAAGGGGCATATCGGTTCTGGTGATCAGCTGTCCCTGCGCATTGGGACTTGCCACACCGGTAGCCATCATGGTTGGGAATGGCATGGGTGCGAAAAACGGGATATTGTTCAAGACGGCGGTTTCCCTGGAGGAGGCCGGCAAGACGCAGATCGTGGCACTGGACAAGACCGGAACCATCACCAGCGGAGAGCCGGAGGTGACGGATGTGATAACCGCGGAAGGGGTTGCAAAGGAAGAGCTGCTTAAAGCAGCCGCGGCGCTGGAAGCGAAGAGTGAGCACCCGCTGGCGAAGGCAGTGCTGAAATATGTTGGACAAGTGGCAACTGCCGGACAGGAAAACAGGACAGAGCAGCCGACAGTGCAGGAGCCGTATCTGCCCGAAATTACCGATTTTAAGGCTCTTCCCGGCAATGGTTTAAGCGGCATTCTGGAGGGAACAGCCATAAGCGGCGGCAATCTGAACTTTATCAGCAGCCAGGCAGAGGTCTCCGAATCCATAAAAGCGCAGGCTGAGAGGCTGGCGGAGGAAGGCAAGACCCCCCTGTTTTTTGCCAGGGAAGGAAAGCTGCTTGGAATCATAGCGGTGGCGGATACGATCAAGACGGACAGCCCTGAAGCCATCCGGCAACTGAAGAATATGGGCATTCATGTGGTGATGCTGACCGGGGATAACGAGCGGACAGCACGCGCCATCGGAGCCAAGGCGGGTGTGGACGAGGTGATCGCCGGGGTGCTGCCCGACGGGAAGGAAAGCGTGATCCGCAGTCTTAAGGAAATGGGCAAGAAGGTAGCCATGGTGGGCGACGGCATCAATGATGCACCTGCATTGACACGGGCAGACATTGGGATCGCCATCGGAGCCGGTACGGATATCGCTATCGACGCGGCCGATGTGGTTCTGATGAAGAGCCGTCTGTCCGATGTTCCGGCGGCCATCCGCCTAAGTCGTGCAACGCTTCGGAATATCCACGAGAACCTGTTCTGGGCGTTCTTCTATAACGTCATTGGTATTCCGCTGGCGGCGGGGGTGTGGATCCCGATATTCCACTGGCAGTTGAATCCCATGTTCGGTGCGGCGGCCATGAGCCTGTCCAGCTTCTGCGTGGTGACAAATGCGCTGCGCTTAAACCTGTTTCGGATGCATGATGCAGGCCGGGACCATAAAAGAAAGTCAGCAATAGGAATAGAACTTATTGAAAACTCAAAGAAAATGGAGGAAAAGAAAATGACAAAGACAATGAAGATCGAAGGAATGATGTGCGGACACTGCGAGGCAGCCGTAAAGAAGGCGTTGGAGGTACTGCCGGAAGTGTCGGAGGCGGTTGTAAGCCATGAGGCCGGAACTGCAGTAGTGACCATGACTGCGGAGGTTTCGGATGAGACGTTGACGAAGACAGTCGAGGCGCTGGATTATAAGGTTGTTTCGGTGCAGTAATTCGGGAAAAAGCTAGCTGGATCGTTGTGTTAAGATCGTGCTAAGAACCAGGCATTTACATTGACATATCCCCATGAAGTATGGTCTCATAGTTACAGAAAAATGTCCTGCGGGCATATTGGTATGCCCACAGGACGAATTTTTGGAAGGATGTGAAATATAAAGGCATGGACGGCGATCCAGATAGTAACATTTATATGTCAATTTTTTTGTTGGTTATTCTGATTTTCTTAAACGCGATCTTCGCCAGTGCGGAGATTGCCGTAATCTCAATGAACGATGCCAGGCTGCGGAAGATGTCTTCAAACGGAGACAGACGGGCGCGGAAGCTGGTACTTCTGACGGAGCAGCCTGCCCGCTTTCTGGCGACCATACAGGTAGCCATCACCCTGGCGGGACTCTTGCAGAGTGCTTTTGCAGCGGACAAGTTTGCTGATCCGCTGGTGTCAGCTCTGACAGAGGCGGGCGTTGCCTTATCTCCGGGAATCCTGAAAAATATCTGCATTGTGGCCATCACTTTGATCCTGGCCTATTTTAATCTGGTCTTCGGCGAGCTGGTACCCAAGCGTATTGCCATGAAGAAGTCGGAGGGCATGGCTCTTGGCATGTCCGGCATGCTGTATTTTGTGTCCAAGGTCTTTGCACCGTTGGTGTGGCTTCTGACGGCCTCTACGAATCTGGTGCTTCGGCTGTTTGGTATGAATCCCAACGAAGAGGAGGAAGCTGTGACGGAGGAGGAGATCCGCATGATGCTGGCCGAGGGAAATGAGAAGGGAACGATACCCGCTGAGGAAAATGAGATGATCCTCAACGTGTTTGAATTCAATGATATCTCTGTGGAGGAAATCTGTACTCACCGACGGGATACGGTACTGCTGTTTGCGGAAGACCCGCCCGAAGTCTGGGATGAGATCATTATGGAAAACCGCCACACCTATTACCCCATCTGCGGCGAGGACCAGGATGACATCATAGGTGTGCTGGATACCAAGGATTACTTCCGCCTGGCGGATAAGACGCGGGAGCAGGTGATGGAGCATGCGGCGGAGAAAGCCTTCTTCATTCCAGAGGGTATGAAGGCCAATGTGCTCTTTCACCGCATGAAGCAGGCAAGAACCTACTTCGCAGTGATCATCGACGAGTATGGCGGCATGTCCGGGATCATCACGCTTCATGATCTGATGGAAGCCCTGGTGGGCGATCTCAATGAGAAGGAGGAGCCGATGAAGCCTCAGGATATTGAGTGCCTGCCGGAAGGAACCTGGAAGATCCAGGGGTGCGCGGACCTGGAGGAGGTGTCCGCGGCCTGGAACCGCCCTCTGCCGATTGACATCTACGATACCTTCAGCGGTTACCTCTGCGGTTTGCTTGGCCGGGTGCCGGAGGACGGCGAGACCTTCATCTGGGAGAATGAGGCCATGAAGGTGGAGATCTGCCGGGTGCAGGGACATATGATCCAGGAGGCTGTCGTGCAGTTGAAGGAGCAGGAGATGCGAAAGGAGCAGTCCAAGATGCCCATAGTTTGAAAAGTTGGTATTTTTATGACTAAAAACATTTGAAAAGTCATAAATTTGACGAAGAAATTATATTGAAAAGTCAGTATTTCTATGCTATCATATGATTGAAAAGTTGAATGGAGGTGTTGCTATGCTATTCCGCAAGATAGAAACAGTTATTGAAGAACACTTGAAATCTGACTCGAAAAAAATACTTTTGATCGACGGAGCCCGTCAGGTCGGCAAGACGTATATTATTCGTCATGTGGGAAAAAAGATTTTCAAAAACTTTATCGAGATCAATATGGTCGAGGACTCTATGGGGGACCGTCTCTTTGCGGACATCAAGACGGTGGAGGATTTTTATCTTCAGGTCAGTATGCTTGAAGGGGCAAAGATGAAGGAAAAGAAAAACACGCTGATTTTTATTGACGAGATTCAAGCCTATCCTCATCTGCTCACCTTGCTCAAGTTCCTGTCACAGGATGATAAGTTTACCTATATCGCAAGCGGATCGCTTCTCGGTGTTACGCTCTCTTTGACCACCTCTATTCCGATGGGGAGCATCCGCAAGGTCAGAATGTTTCCTTTGGACTTCGAGGAATTTCTCTATGCCAACGGAATGAACGAAATTGTTATTTCCTCAATGCGTAAAAAGTTTGAGCGACTGGAAGCGCTTGATGAAACCACCCATAATAAGATGATGGATATGTTTCGCAAGTTCTTACTTGTGGGCGGACTTCCCGATGCGGTCAATTCCTATCTTGAAGAAAAGAACATTCAATCTGTGCGGGAAATTCAAAGCGAAATTCACGATTACTATGCCGCCGATGCCTCCAAGTACGGCGAAGATAATAAACTGAAAATCCGCAGAGTTTATGATCTCATCCCCTCCAATATGGAGAACAAGAAAAAGCGTGTTGTAGCGCAGAGCATTGAGAATAAAAAAGGCAAGACTTTTAATGATTACAGTGACGAGTTCGAGTATCTAATCAGCGCAGGTATCGCCCTCAATGTTCAGGCGATTTCCAATCCCGTGTTTCCGCTGATCGAGTCCACCGGAAAGAATTTGCTGAAACTGTATCTTAACGATGTGGGTATTCTTACAGGCATTCTTTACGGTAACAATATTCGCGCAATCCTGAATGATGAAAAGAGTATCAATCTCGGATCGGTTTATGAAACGGTAGTCGCCAGCGAGTTGATTGCACATGGACATAAGCTGTTCTACTATGATAACCGCAGCAAGGGAGAAGTGGATTATCTTATTGATGATTACGCCAGCCTTTCTGCAGTCCCGATTGAAGTTAAGTCGGGCAAGGATTACACGGTGCATAGTGCCCTTAATACATTTGTTCAGAATGAAGATTATCATATCAAGAAAGCCTTCGTTGTCTCTAATGAAAGAAATGTGGTACAGAATGGCAAGATAACCTATATTCCGATCTATTACATTATGTTCTTCGGGGCTGATTCAAGCGACAAGAATGAGCGATTATAAATCGTTAGATATCGCTAAATTGACTTGTTTTCAGCCATGCACTGTGGTATTATCTTAGCAGAAACACAGAGCAATTCCGATTGCAGGCGTGGGAGGTGTAGTATGGGAACTTATCTGAACCCGGGCAACAGCGGGTTTGCAGGTATCAGAAATGATATATATATTGATAAAACAGGTCTGATTGCACTGATCAATGATTCCGTTGATACGCCAAGACGTCTGACCTGCATCAGCAGGCCACGCCGTTTTGGAAAGTCCTTTGCGGCGAAAATGTTGTGTGCATATTACGATAAGACCTGTGATTCGTCTGCGTTGTTTGAAGACCTTGAAATAGCACGGGATACGAGTTATCAAGAGCATTTGAACAAGTATGATGTGATATACCTGGATATGACAGGCGTCATCGGGGCAACGGACAAGGCGGACATGGTTTCGTTTATCAAAAGAAATGTAACACAAGAATTGGCAATGGCATATCCCGGCTTGAAAGTGCGCGAGGCCTTTTTTGATACATTGTGCAATGTGATAGAGTTGACAGGAAATCAAATCGTCATGATTATCAATGAATGGGATGCGCCCATTCGGGAAGCGAAGGATCAGCCGGAAATACAGCGGGAATATCTGGAGTTTCTGCGTTCCTTATTTAAAAACAGTGGCATAACCGATAAAGTGTTTGCAGCAGTCTATATGACCGGCATTCTTCCTATTAAGAAGGATGGTTCACAATCGGCCATATCGGATTTTAAAGAGTATACCATGGTCAAGCCTGGAAAATTCGGCCCATATGTCGGTTTTTTGGAGGATGAAGTAAAAAAGCTTTGTCAGGATTACAATGCTAATTTTGCGATGATGAAGCACTGGTATGACGGCTATGCATTCCGCAACGTGGAATCCGTATACAATCCCAATTCTGTTATGGAGGCGATCCGTAACGATGATTTTGATTCCTATTGGACACAAACCTCAGCGGCAGAGAGTCTTATGGGATATATCAGCCTGAATTTTGACGGTTTATCCAGGACGATCACAGAGCTCATCGGCGGTGTGGAGGTGAGCGTGAATACCAAAGCATTTGCCAACGATCTTGTTACTTTCCGAAACAGAGATGATGTGTTGACACTGTTGGTTCATCTTGGCTATCTGGCTTACGATGAAGAAAGCGGGAGGGTACGTATCCCGAATCAGGAGATTCGTATAGAATTCGCTAACTCCATACGGGAAACCAAACGTGACGAGACGATCCGGCGTGTGCGTGAGAGCGACCAGCTTATTTATGATACGGTTCACCGGAATGCCGATGCGGTGGCTGCGCAGATCGAGAGGATCCATGCAGAGGAAGCGCCGTTATATTACAACGCCGAGCAGTCCTTACGCAGCGTGATCAAGCGGGCGTATTTCAGCTATGCGGATGAATATCTGAAGTTTGAGGAGCTGCCTGCCGGTGTCGGCTATGCGGATATCGTATACCTGCCGAAGAAGGACTCGCCGCTTCCGGCGCTGGTGGTCGAGCTGAAATGGAACAAGTCGGCAGCGGGAGCAATCGATCAGATCAGAAATAAGCATTATCCCGATGCGATCAAGGATTATGGCGGGGAGATCCTGCTTGTGGGAATCAACTATGATAAGGATGCTCCGGTAGGAGAGCGGAAGCATACGTGTGTAATAGAGAAGATGTGATTATGTATTTTCCCTCGACCAAGTGGCCGGGGGAATTTTCATTGGGGCAATTTTTTTTAAAAAAAGTTCTTGACATCTATCAATAGTTAGCATATACTAACATCCAGAAAGAAATCCCAACATATGTAAATTCAAAGAAAGGTCGAGGTGAATCATATGCCGCTGTCAATGGTAAGCGAAGGGGAATGCAACGTGATCAAGCACGTTGGCGGTAAGGAAGAGACCAGAAGATTCCTGGAGAATCTTGGATTTGTGGCAGGAAGTCCTGTGACGGTGCTATCCCAGAACGATGGGAATATCATTGTGAATATCAAGGATTCCAGGATCGCCATTGGGAAAGATATGGCCAATAAGATTGTAGTATAAGGAAGGAGCAGATTATGAAAACACTAAAGCAAGTTGCCTGCGGGCAGACCGTCAAGGTCAAGAAGCTGTCAGGGGAAGGCCCTGTCAAGAGAAGAATCATGGATATGGGTATCACCAAGGGCGTGGATATCTATGTGCGGAAGGTGGCACCGCTGGGAGATCCGGTTGAGGTTACCGTCCGGGGATATGAACTTTCACTGCGTAAGGCTGACGCAGAGATGATCGAGGTAGAATAGTACCATATTTTTTTGATGAACGGTTAGCGCAAGCTAATTTGAGTTACCCAAAGATAATTAAAATTAGAACAAAGAAAAGAGGAGCGATGAAATGTCGAAGATAGCATTAGCAGGTAATCCAAACTGCGGAAAGACAACGCTGTTTAATGCCTTGACAGGTTCCAATCAGTTCGTTGGAAACTGGCCCGGCGTTACGGTGGAGAAGAAGGAAGGAAAGTTAAAAGGTCACAAGGATGTTACCATCATGGATCTGCCGGGAATCTACTCACTGTCTCCCTACACATTAGAGGAAGTGGTAGCCCGGAATTATCTGATCAATGAGCGGCCGGATGCCATCATCAATATCGTGGACGGTACCAATATCGAGCGTAACCTGTATCTGTCCACCCAGATCATGGAACTGGGAATCCCGGTGATCATGGCAGTGAACATGATGGATATCGTGGAGAAGACAGGAGATAAGATTCACGTTGACAAGCTCAGCAAGAAGCTGGGATGCGAAGTGGTAGAGATCTCCGCACTGAAGGGTACCGGAATCAAGAAGGCTGCTGAGCGTGCTGTGGCGCTTGCCCAGAAGAAGGATGCGGCTGTTCCGGTTCATGAGTTTGCACCGGAAGTGGAGTCAGCGATCCGTTCTGTGGAAGATAAGCTGGGGGCAGAGATCCCGGAGGAGCAGAAGCGCTTCTTCGCCATCAAGCTTCTGGAGAAGGATGATAAGATCGTAGAGCAGATGAAGAATGTTCCTGATGTTTCCGAGGAGATCAAGAACCTGGAGACACAGTTTGACGACGATACCGAGAGCATTATCACCAATGAGCGGTATGTATACATATCCTCCATCATCGGTGAGTGCTGCACCAAGAGCAGCAAGGCAAAGAAGCTGTCTACCTCCGATAAGATCGACCGGATCGTTACCAACCGCTGGTTGGCGCTTCCGATCTTCGCATTGGTGATGTTTATTGTTTATTATGTATCTGTGACTACAGTCGGAAGCTGGGCAACGGACTGGGCCAATGACGGTGTGTTTGGCGAGGGCTGGCATTTCTTAGGAATCGGCACATCCGATTATAACGATGCGGCAGAAGCATACAGCCGTGCGGATCAGATCATGGCCGCAGTAGAAGACGGCAAGGTGTCTGTAGATATTCTGGATGATGAGGGAAAGGTTCTTGAGACCGTATCCATCACGGATGCTGTGACCAGTGATGCCGAGAAGCTGCTGGCAGAGGATGAACCGGATCCGGCAGATTACGGTGTGTGGGTTCCCGGTGTACCGGTGCTGATCGGAAATGGTCTTGATGCCATCGGCTGTGCGGATTGGCTGTCCGGTCTGATCCTGGATGGTATTGTAGCCGGTGTCGGCGCGGTACTCGGCTTTGTACCTCAGATGCTGGTACTGTTCATCTTCCTGGCATTCCTGGAGGCGTGCGGTTATATGG
>CAKSAI010000077.1 GCA_934434905.1 uncultured Lachnospiraceae bacterium
GTCTAAATGAAAGCCCACGGATTGCTCCATGCTACGCATTCACTCATGCAAGCATGGTTCATGCCTAAGCATTGAGACTGGGCTCGCATAGTATCTTTTCAATACTTACCAGCTTCACACAGATCACGAAGATCTCCGTTGCAAGTCTCAGATCCTCCAGTGTCGGGTACGAAGGTGCGATCCGGATCACGGAATCCTTGGGATCCTTTCCATAGGGGAAGGGCGCTCCTGCCGGAGTCATCACCATGCCGGCCTTCTTCGCCTTGGATACGATGGCCTTGGCACAGCCGGGAAGTGCGTCAAAGCAGATAAAATACCCGCCCTTGGGACGGATCCAGCTACCGATCCCTCTTCCAGCCAGCTCCCGGTCAAAGGTATCCAGGATCATCTCAAACTTGGGTCTTAAAATATCCGCGTGCTTGCGCATATGCTCCATCACTCCGTGAATATCCTTGAAATACCGCACATGGCGCAGTTGGTTCACCTTATCGTGACCGATGGTGGCGATGCTAAGCTGCTTGCGGATCTCCTCCAGGTTGTTCTGGGAAGCCGCCAGTGCCGAGATTCCCGAACCGGAGAAGGTAATCTTGGAGGTGGAGCAGAACTTGTACACCATATCGGGATTTCCTGCCCGCTTACACTCCGCCAGAATCTCAATGAGATTGTCCTGGTCAATATCATACAGGTGGTGAACGCCATAGGCATTGTCCCAGTAGATTCGGAAATCCTTGGCCGCCGGCTTCAATCTGGCAAACCGGCGTACCGTCTCATCCGAGTAAGTGATCCCCTGGGGATTGGAATACTTCGGCACACACCAGATGCCCTTGATGGCCTCGTCGCCTGCCACCAGCTCCTCCACCATATCCATATCCGGTCCGGTAGGCAGCATGGGAACATTAATCATCTCGATCCCGAAATACTCCGTGATGGCAAAATGACGGTCATATCCCGGAACCGGGCAGAGGAACTTCACCTTGTCCAGCTTGCACCAAGGTGTACTTCCCATGACACCGTGGGTCATGGAACGGGAGATCGTATCGTACATTACATTCAGGCTGGAATTTCCGTAAATGATAATGTTGTCCGGATGACACTCAATCATATCACCCAGCAGTACCTTGGCCTCCTGAATTCCATCCAGAACCCCATAATTCCGGCAGTCGGTGCCATCGTCGCATTTCAGATCCGACTCACTGTTAAGAACGTCCATCATACCCATGGACAGATCCAGCTGCTCCTGGGAAGGCTTTCCTCTGGACATATCCAGCTTCAGCCCGCTCTGCTGATACTTCTTGTACGCGGCCTCCAGCGCCTCCTTTTCCTGTACCAATTCTTCTCTGCTCATTTCCTGATAAGTCTGCATGTTCTTGTACCTCCGTGATAATTCTGTTTTATTTCAATGATAGAATCATTTTCTGTTACTGCTGTTTTACGGTGATGGTTCCGTCAGCTTCATCTTCTAAGTACCTGAGCCATTCCTTAATCCGCTTCTCATACCCCTGCTCCGTGGGCTCATAGAATTTCGCATCGGTAAGTCCGTCCGGCAGATACTGCTGCTTCACGTAATGATTGGGATATGCGTGAGCATATTTGTAGCCGTCGCCGTGTCCCAGCTTCTGGGCTCCCTTATAATGCGCATCCTGAAGATGAACCGGAACAGGTGCGGTCATGGTTCCCTGCACGGCTGCCATGGCTCTGGCAATGGCTTCGTTCGACGCATTGCTCTTGGGCGCGCTAGCCACATAAGTGACTGCCTGGGACAGAATGATCTGAGCCTCCGGCATCCCGATCCGCTCCACTGCCTGGGCAGCGCTCACCGCCACTGTCAGGGCATTCGGATCTGCGTTTCCCACGTCCTCGGAGGCACAGATCATAATGCGCCGTGCGATAAAGCGGATGTCCTCTCCTGCGTACAGCATCCGGGCCAGGTAATATACCGCCGCGTCCGGATCCGATCCCCGCATACTCTTGATAAAGGCAGAGACCGTGTCGTAATGGTTGTCCCCGGACTTATCGTAGCGCACCACCCGCTTCTGGATGCACTCCGAAGCCACCTCCAGGGTGATGTGAATCCTTCCGTCCTCGCCCCGCGGTGTAGTCAGGATTCCCAGCTCGATGGCGGTCAGGGCGGCTCTGGCGTCTCCGTTTGCCACATCTGCCAGAAAATCCAGGGCATCTGCATCGATCTCCCCGTTGTAGGCGCCCATCCCCTTCTCGCTGTCATTTACCGCCCGCAGGATCAGCGTCTTGATATCCTCCGCAGACAGCGGCTTCAGTTCAAAGATCACCGACCGGGACAGAAGCGCCCCGTTCACTTCGAAGTAGGGATTCTCCGTGGTAGCTCCGATCAGGATCACCGTACCGTCCTCCACGAAGGGGAGAAGATAATCCTGCTGTCCCTTGTTGAAACGGTGGATCTCGTCCACGAAGAGGATGGTCTTTTTCCCATACATCCCACTGTTGTCCTTGGCCTTAGCCACAACCTCCTCCATATCCTTCTTCCCGGCGGAGGTGGCATTGATCTGCATAAATTCTGCACTGGTGGTACTGGCGATCACCTTGGCCAGCGTCGTCTTACCCGTCCCCGGCGGCCCGTAGAAAATGATCGAGCTGAGCTTATCCGCCTGAATAGCCCGGTACAGCAGCTTATCCTTTCCGATGATATGCTGCTGCCCCACCACCTCATCCAGCGTGGTAGGGCGAAGCCGGCTTGCCAGCGGAGATTCCTTTTCCTTGTTCTGGCTGCGCACATAATCAAATAGATCCATCTTTTTCTCCATTATGACATCATGGTCTCATACAGGTTAGCGTCTCTCATGTTTGTACGCTTGTGTGTGCAAGCACCCACCGCGTCCATCCATGGAGACTGGGCTTTTATAGTAAGATACACGAAAATTCGTTGCTTTACAAGAGGAAAGTGCGTTTTGCAAAAATATTCTACGAATTGATGTTTTTTTGCAAAAAAACAAACTGTTTGCTGTGAAATTTTCTATTCCAGCAGCATCTTATCCACCGTCACAAACTCATACCCCTGCTTTTTCAACTCATCCACGATCATAAGCGCTGCCTTGACGCTGGGATCATACTGATCGTGAAGCAGGATGATATCGCCCTCCTTCACCTTCTTCACCACGCTTTGCGCAATGCAGGCCGCACTGCTCTGGCACCAGTCCCTGGGATCCACCGTCCACATCACAGGCAGCATATCCAGCTCCTTCTCCAGCTTCTTGTCCCAGGTTCCATAGGTCGGCCGCACGAACTGCACCGGTTCCCCGGTAATGTCCTGAAGTATCTGACTTGTCTTTAAAAGCTCCTCCTTGTATTTCTCCCGATTGGATGTCTTCAACTGGATATGGCTGTAGGTGTGGTTTCCCACAAGATGACCCTCCGCATACATTCGCGCGATGATCTTCGGATTCTGCTCCGCATGGATCCCGGTAACAAAAAAAGTTGCCTGCACCTTCCGTTCCTTCAGCCCATCCAGCAGCAGCTCCGTATAATACGGATCCGGGCCGTCATCGAAGGTGAGTGCAACTTTTTTTGACAAATTCTTGTAGGGATCGATGACATCGCCGTCACCTCTGTCCCACCGGATCGCAGAGACCCCCATGGTATCCGGATCCGCCACGATCTTCTCCTTTACCGCCAGCAATATCACAACATACAGCAATATCAGTTCAAAAAACACGATCTTTCTATGAAAAGGCTTCAATACACACGCTCCCGGGTTCCATCCTTATACTATATGAAACAGGAGATGTTACTATTCGCAATCACACATTCATCCGCATGGCATAAAAACAGCTATGGATCGTATCAGCGAAGTCTATCGGACTGCGCCATCCTCCGGTAGGCTCCCGGCGTCATATGTAAAAACTTCCGAAATATCTGTCCGAAAAACTGCACATCCTCGTACCCTACTGCATGAGCCACCTCCTGGATTGTCATGTCACTGCCGATCAGCAGCTCACAGCTCTTCTCCATGCGTACCTTCTGGAGATACGCAAGCACAGTCATGCCGTTCTCCCGCTTAAAGCGGCCACTGATGTACTGCGGACTAAAGTGGTATTTTTCACAGAAATGTGCAAGCACAGCCCGATCCCGGTAGTTGGCCTCCAGATACTGGATCAGTGTCAGGATCGTAGTGCTTTTGGTCTCATTGCTCTCGTTTCTGCTGTCTTCGCCTATGATCTTGCGCAGCGTCAGGATCATGATCTCCACAAGATGACAGCGGAATATCTGCATATAGCCCATTCTCTTTGCCTCATATTCCCCGGCGATCCCCTCAAGCAGCTTAAGCACCTGTCCATCCTCGTCGTGCAGGATATGATCCGACAGGCTCTGGCCGTAATACTGCTTATAATAGCGGATCAGACAGACACGCAGCATCTCCTCGAAGGAACGGCAGTCCGCCAGGGAACTGTCAATGAGCTCCGGCACGAACATACAATTGATCAGCGTAAAATTCCGGCATTCCTCATAGCTATGGCGGCTTCCGTAATCCACGATAAAATAGTCCCCCTTCCTAAGCCGCCCCTGTGTACCGTTTAAGGTGTGCTTTGCCGTCCCGCCGGTTATATAGGTCAGTTCAAAGCAGTCATGCCCGTGCATGCCTGCATCCTCCTGCTCGATCGCCATAATGGCAAGCTTCTCTGCATCTTCATCTGTAAAGTTCTTTAATTCCATAACAGAATCTTTTTTCATACAATTCCTCACTTGTTGTAAAACCCATGGACTGCTCCCCGCTTCTGCCTGCACGAGAATAAAATCACCATAGTTTTTTCTTAAAATCACGGTCTTTTTCTTTATCCTACTATCTGATATCATAAAAGTCAACCGGAATCTGCCATACGCGGATTTTCCATATATATTATTATGAAATAATGGAGGTATTACAAATGGATTGGAAAGCAAAATGGATCAAACCGGCAACAGATATGGGCGAGATCGCCCCGGTCTTTGCCACCAGCTTCTCCGTTGCGAAAACGGTGGAAAAAGCCACCCTGTACCTGACTGCCATCGGCGTCTATGAGGCACATCTCAATGATGACCGGGTAGGTGCGTTCATACTGGCTCCCGGCTGGACCAGCTATCGTCACCGTCTGCAGTATCAGGCCTATGACGTCACAGACATGCTGAAGGAGGATAACCGGCTTGCCATCACCGTAGGCAAGGGCTGGTATCGCAGCACCATGCCCGGTTTTCAGCCTTCTGTCACACAGTCAAAGCTGCAGGAGAATCCCCCTGCAGTCCTGGCCCAGTTGGAGCTGACCTACCGGGACGGCACCACAGACATCCTGGCCTCTGATGAGACCTGGACTGTGGCGGAGAGCTGCATCCGCTGCTCCACCATCTATGACGGCGAGATCTGCGACGCCTCATTTATAGCCGATTCCGTGCAGCCCGCAGCCATCTTTGACGGCCCTTACAATACACTGATTCCACAGCAGGGTGAGGAGGTCCGGGAACAGGAGCGCATTCCGGGTGCAGAATGCTTTACGACGCCAAAGGGTGAGGTTGTCATCGACTTCGGCCAGGAGGTCACCGGCTATGTGGAGATCACCGTGGACGCTAAATGCGGCGACGTTATCGATCTCTCCTGTGCGGAATTCATGGACAAGGAGGGAAATTTCTATACCGAAAACTACCGCAGTGCCAAGTCGAACTACCACTATATCTGTAAGGATGGAACCCAGACCGCCAAGGCAAGGCTCACTTTCTTTGGGTTCCGTTATATTCGCGTCAACGAATTTCCGGGCGGTGCCGATCAGGCAGAAGCCGAGCACTTCACTGCGGTTGTGCTTCATTCCACCTTACGGCGCACCGGCACCTTAAGCTGCTCCAATCCGCTCTTAAACCGGCTCTTTGACAACATTATCTGGGGACAAAAGGATAATTTCGTAGATGTGCCTACTGACTGCCCGCAGCGCGATGAGCGGCTGGGCTGGACCGGCGACGCCCAGGCATTCGTCCGCACGGCCTGTCTGAATTATGATGTGGAGAAATTCTTCACCAAATGGCTTGCCGACCTGGCGGCAGATCAGACCGAAAACGGCCTGGTGGATCATGTCATTCCTGCAATACTGGATACAGAGCAGTCAAGTGCTGCCTGGGGTGACGCTGCCACCATCTGCCCCTGGACCGTATACATGTCCTACGGGAACCCACAGATCCTGAAGGATCAGTTTTCAAGCATGTGCAAATGGGTGGATTATATCACCTCCAGCACCAGGGATCCTTATCTCTGGACCGGCGGCCAGCATTTCGGTGACTGGCTTGGACTGGATGCCCCCGCCGGCAGCTATAAGGGTTCCTCCAGAGACGACTTCATCGCTTCTGCCTACTATGCCTACTCCACCTCCCTGGTAGTTAAGGCCGGCCATGCGCTTGGAGCGGATGTCTCCGCCTATGAAGAACTGTATGTCAACATCGTAAATGCCTTCCGGAAGGCTTATCCCACCTACACAACGCAGACAGAATGTGTTCTGGCCGCGCACTTTAAGCTGGCTCCCGACTGTCAGGCCGCCGCAGATCAATTGGCTGACATGGTGAAGGCTGCCGGCACAAAGCTTCAGACCGGTTTCGTGGGAACTCCGTATCTGCTGCACGTCTTAAGCGACTACGGCTATGCAGAGCTGGCCTACTCCCTGCTGCTCCGGGAGGAATACCCCTCCTGGCTGTATCCGGTAACCAAGGGCGCTACCACCATCTGGGAGCACTGGGACGGCATCATGGAGGACGGAAGCTTCTGGAGCGCCGACATGAACTCCTTTAACCACTATGCTTACGGCTCCGTAGCAGACTGGATATACAGCACAGCAGCCGGAATTCAGTGGGTAGAAGGACATCCCGGCTACGAGAAGGTACGCATCGCACCGATTCCTGATTCCCGGCTGGATCATCTGACTGCCACACTGGACACCCGGCATGGCCATATCGCCTCTTCGTGGAAGAAGCAGGATAAGTTCTGGCGCTATGAGATCACAACACCGGTAGAAGCCGAGATCGTGATCGATGGAAAGACACGAAAAGTGGCCGCCGGAAGCTATCTGTTCTTCTCACCGATCCGGGCGGAGTAGCTTCGTACCGAATCTTTTTCACGCAACAGGCAGGAGAAATCAATCCTGCCTGTCGTGCCAGGCCTCCATGATTACCGGAGCGTACAGTGGTTTCGCAAGACTATGCATTTGCATAAACCCATTATCACATACTGTCCAGCAGTCCCTTTATGCCGCCTTCCTTAAAAACATCCTTATAATATCCAAGCTCCTCCCGGATCAGCCCATCGATGACTCTCATACCAAGAAGCTCCACCGGGGCCTTGTCATCCGTCAGAAGATATGCGCCCTTCTCGTACGCCTCAAGTCCATTATATACAGTGCCAAGCATCCGCGCCAGCTCCCGCGATCCCGCCGCCGACACTGACGACTTCTCATCTGCCTGCCCGCGTTCCCCGTTTATCGCCGCCGATGTCCCGTCTGCCATCTTATCGATCCGGTTTTTTGCCGTTTCCAGCATATCCCCGTTCATCCCCGCGAACAATTCACGGTTGGTAGAACCGGCAACATCCACTGTGTATACATGCGGAAATACCGAAGCGATGGTGTCCGACAGATACTCATTGATATTTCCTTTTTCCTTAGAATGCATGTTCATGTTCACCACCATGACTCCGTTTTCCGTCAAATGCTCCCTTACCATGGTAAAAAACTCCAGCGATGACATCTGGAACGGAATGGTGATATCCTGATAAGCATCCACCATGACCACATCATACTTCTTGTCCACCGCCATCAGATACGCCCGGCCATCGTAGGTAGTGACCTTCACGGAATCCGGCAGTTCAAAATATTCTCTGGCAAGGTCCGTGATCTTCTCATCGATCTCCACGCCCTCCACCTGCACATCATCAAAATAACGCATACACTGTCTGGCAAAGGTTCCGGTTCCCATCCCCAGCACCAGGATCTCATCCCCCGGCTCCACATCCGCCATCACCGGTGCCATCATGGCGTAATCATAATACATGCCGGTCAGCCCGTCCTCCTTCATCAAGATGGACTGGACGCCGAAGAGCACATTGGTGGAGAGGATCACATTGTTAGGGTTATCCTTCACCTGAAGATAGTTGTATATGGACTCTCCTTCGTACTTAAGGTTCGTCTCCCAGAATGCAAAGCTGCCGGAATGGCCGAAGATACTGCACAGTACAAACAATGCCGTGGATACTGCGCAGGCGATGAGCTTTGCTTTCTTACTGATAAAATAAATCAATGCCAGAACCAGCAGGATCCCGGAGAAGATCAAAAACGTCACCGCTGTCCCCACTGCCGGAATGGTTACGAAGGTAGGAAGGAAGGTTCCGATAATGCTCCCGATGGTGTTGAAGGCTCCCAATGTACCCACGGTCTTGCCGCTGTCGGAAAGGCTGTCCACCGTGTATTTTACCAGGGAAGGGGTCACAGTCCCCAGCAGAAACAGCGGAAACACGAATACCACCATACAGGCCAGAAAAGCTGCAAGGATCAGGAAATTGTTGTTGACTGTCAGCACCAGCAGCCCGGAGATTCCCAGGATCACGTATTTTCCCAGCAATGGGATGGCTGCGATCCAGACGGCTGCGATCATCAGACGCAGATACAGCTTGTCCGGGTTGGGATTCTTGTCGGCACTCCTGCCGCCCCAGATATTTCCCAGGGCCATGGCGATCATGATGGTACCGATAATGATGGTCCACACGATCTGGGATGAGCTGAAGTAAGGAGCCAGCAGACGGCTGGCTCCCAGCTCTACCGCCATGACGGACACACCGGAGAAGAACTCCGTGAGGTACAGATAAAATTTGTTTTTCAGAATGTCGTGTTTTTTCATAAAACCTCCAGGATATCATTTTATATTATAAAATATAAGATCACCAGCACGCCCAACGCAATCCGATACCATCCAAATACCGTGAAATCATGCTTCTTGATATATCCCACCAGAAACTGAATGGCAAACACGGACACCACAAAGGCCGATACCATACCCACCAGAAGGAGTGAGACCTCGCCGGCCGAATAATGAAGGCCAAACTTCACAAGCTTCAGGGCGCTGGCTCCGAACATCACCGGAACCGCCAGGAAAAAGGTATATTCCGTGGCCACACTCCGGGACACTCCGATCAGCAGGGCTCCCAGGATCGTAGCCCCGGAGCGGGAGGTTCCCGGAAACACGGCTGCAATCAGCTGAAAAAGGCCGATGACAACAGCCGCCCGGTAAGTCAGCGCTCCCATGGTATTGATGGTCGGCACTTTCTTCTTGTGATACCGCTCAATCAGGATAAAAAAGATACCGAAGAGGATCAGCATAACGGATACCGTCTGCCAATTATAAAACAACGCATCAATCTTGTCATCGAACAGGATCCCAACGATGGCTGCGGGTACGCAGGACACTACGATCTTCATCCACATGGAGACCGTTTCCTTCTTGAGTCTTACCTGCCCATGCTCTCTGGTAAAAGGAAAAAGCTTCCGGAAATACAGCAGCACCACAGCCAGGATGGCTCCCAACTGTATCACCACCAGAAACATTTCCTTAAACTCCGGCGATACCTTAAGCTTCAGGAATTCGTCCACCAGGATCATGTGTCCGGTGCTGCTGACCGGCAGCCACTCGGTGATGCCCTCTACGATTCCTAAGATCAGTGCCTTTAAAACCTCGATCAATTCCATTGGGCGCTCCTTTTTTCGGTTATGACAGACCCGATTTCGGTCTGGCTGAACTGTTATTATATATTGTCTACCAGTTAGTGGGATTTTGCAAGTGAATTTTTCGTTATCATGGATATATTTTACTTCGACTCCGGCACAAAAATGCCTGCGATCTTAACCAGCAGACCGCCAAATGGCAGCAATACCAGCGAGGTGGCGACATTAAAGATCGTATGTACATTGGCGATCTGGCGGGCCGGCTGCCCCGGTGCCAGATGCTCCATCCAGTCTGAAAATGGCAGCAGAATCCCCAAAAGCAGAAACAGGACGGTTCCGAGGAGATTGATAAGAAGGTGGAGCACCGCTGTCCGCTTAGCGTTTACGGAGGCTCCGCCTGCGGCCAGAAGGGCCGTAAAGCAGGTTCCTATGTTCTGACCGAACACAATAAAAATACTCTGCCGGATATCTACCAGGCCATTGTTTGCCAAGGCCTGTAGGATCCCGACAGAGGCTGTGGAGGACTGGAGCAGCGCAGTAAATACGGTACCTGCCAAGATCCCGGTGAGCGGATTGCCGCACCGGGTCAGAAGGGAACAAAAAAGTCGGGATCCTCCCAGTGGCCGCATGGATGTCTCTACCATGGAAAGGCCGATGAACATGATCCCCAGACCGCTCAATATGCCCCCGGCACGTTGATTTCGTTCTTTCTTCGAGGTGAGGAGCAGAAGCCCCGCAAAGGCGAAGAGCGGCGATATGCCTTTTATGTTAAGCGCCGTCAACTGGCTGGTTACGGTAGTTCCGATATTGGCTCCCAGAATCACCCATACAGTCTGTGTAAGGGTCACGATTCCTGCATCCGCAAAGCCGATGAGCAGTACCATCACGGCTGTGGAGGACTGCACCACCGCTGTGATCCCCGTACCGGCCAGAAAGCCCGGGAGCGGCCTCCCGGTGAGACGTTTTAACATCCCCGGAAGCTTTCCTTCTGCTGCCTGCTCCAGATGCTCCCGCATCATCCTCATGCCATACAAGAAAAGAGCCAGGCCACCCAGCATAGAAAAGACATCTGAAATGCTCATGTTCTATCGCATCCCTTTTCGTCTATTCTATTCCGGGCACCTGGTTTTATGACGTTCTGTATTCTAATTGCGCTTTTCAATCGAATAATTGTTTTTCACAACCGCATTCTTGCCGCGGAATGCAATGCCAATCTTGATGACATCGGTAATTCCGGCATCAAGAAACTCCGCATCGTATTTCTTCTCCATAATCTGTTTCAAGGCTTCATCAGCCAGCGCCTCAAGGTCAACCTTCGCGTCTTTGGTAAACTTGAACTCATAGATAAACCCCGGCATGGACTTTACACGAGGGATCAACATGATATCAAAACGTCCGATCCCTGATTCCCGATTGGAACGTACCTGATATCGGTAGCTGAGCACGGCACAGAGCCCCAGCATCATTCCATGATAAAAGCCTTCATTTGCCCCATCAAGCGAAGCGATCGACTGAAGCATAAACTTTTCAAGCAATGCCTGCAGCTTCCTGGCATCACCGGAAAAGATTGCTTGTTGAATCGAAATAGCTGCGCCGCTCTGTCCGGTTTTGTTCAGCACCTCTTTTTCATAGACAAAAGCAATTTCTTTATTCGGGATTGCCACATCGCACATAAAATTCCCATCGTTCTGCGGATATGCAGCGGACACACGCAAGTATCCGGCTATCAAAAGGAAACTGTAGATGCTGTAGGGATCATTTTGGATCTCCGGGTAGATCACACTGGTATCTAC
>CAKSAI010000078.1 GCA_934434905.1 uncultured Lachnospiraceae bacterium
GCAATATTTTGTCCAAAATCAACTACATACACATTTTCTTCCGGCTCCGCAATGGAAAGAGGCATCAATTCCGCCACTACTTCAATCACTTCTACATTCTGCGGAACCAGTACACCTGACGGTGGTTCTGTGATGAGTGTTTCCTCCCATTCCTCCGGTTTCAGATCCTGAGCTTCGGGAATGCACCAGTCTGTTATTTCGGCTCTCGCATCGTACACCTCACCTATATATAGAGAGCTACTTTTGAGCGGACCGTTTGCATAGGCTTTCCATCCGTCATTTTGCTGTGTGTATATCCACTCTTTCTCTCCATCCTTATATTCAATACTGATCTGTGCCAGAAAAATTTTGTCTTCTCCGCCGCCATCGGAAGTCATACCGTACCAGCCTGTCCCTAGCAGTATACCAAGTACATTCTCACCCTGGCATAGATATGGCTGAATATCATACGCATTGTAGCAAACCCGTTTTCTGTAGTCCGTCCACGTTGGAGACAGTATATCATTTCCTATTTTTTTCCCATTGATATACGATTCCTGATAACCAAGACCGCAGATATAAAGCCTGGCTCTGGCGATCTCCTTTCTAACCAAAAATTCTTTTCTGACCAGCGGTGTCTGCCCTCCCAGATGACCTGGCCGCATCCACTTCGCATACCACAATTCTTCGTTAAGACCTGTACTAAAATATTCTTTATTGCTTTCGAATTGATTCCCCTTATCATCTTCCAAAACCACTTGTGCTATGTAATCACAATCACTCTGAAAAGATAGACCCTCATAAATAACATTATCTGATTGCTCTGAAATAATCCACCCAGAATCCCACAACATCTCTCCTTTTCTATCTTCCAAATGTAATCTGTATTTTTGCTGCTTTCCATCTTGCCCTTGACAATACCAGCTAAAAGATGGTGGTCCACACAATGCCTCCGGATAGCCGTTTCCAAATCCATTCAGAATACATTTACCGCTTTCTTTTCCTAACATCAATTCTAATTCCCCGTTCTCTATCCAAGTCTTCATCTTTATTTTCATTTCTCTTTTAATTCTCTATAGTCAACCGCTTTAATTAATATTCTAACCGGTTAACTAGATTTTGTCAATATACTTTTTTCTTGAGAAGCCAGCGTCACCAACACTCCATCTGCACAGATATCATGTGTAACCAGTCGGTTCACGCTTCCTTTATTTACAAACACATGCATTTCCTCCCCGGTGTAGTTCTCATTGATCACATGATCTATTACCAGATGATCAACTACCGTTCGGTTTCCGATATGAATCGTCTCAACCGGAATGTTGTACTCTTTCCGATATACATCTGAGATTTTCATATTCTTTATTCTGGTATCATCCTGCAGCCAGATAAAGGGGTATATATAACTATTCGGCCAAGGATAAATACCATCCCGCAAAGCCTTTGATGCATAAACATGATCTATGGAAATTGCGTCAAACGTTCCTGTTGTTTCACCGGGATAATACTTTGTGAGTCCTATACAATACTGATAATAAGTGCCATAAACATTTGATATGTGTATGTTTTCAATATCATCATTCACTGTCAGCAATCGTACAGCACTGTGGCAATTTTCTGCAAAAAGTCCATCAATCTCAATATTTGTGATAGGGCCTCTGGAACCCTCATGCGCATTAACTGCAACAAGATCATCATAGCAGGCTCCTCTGAGATTTCGTACAACCCCAAAATGGCAATTGCCATTCAGATGAATCCCATCCATATTGATCGCGCAAGGATTTCCAAGATTATAATCAAAGGTGATATCTTCCACCGAGAAATAAGATACCCTGTCAAGCGAAATCCCCCAGTGAACCGGATCCTTCAAGGTCATAGCGGAAAGCTTGATGTTCCTTACTGCGTAAAAAATCATGCCATCCCCCGTATACCCATACGGACCAAATCCTTCCGTCTGCTCTGGGTTCGGAAGCTGATTCTTGTTGTTAAAATTCCAGACGCCGCCGCTGATCTCAATATTTTCTGCGATCACATCCGGGGAATACTCGTTCACATAGTACCATAAATGCTGACACTGCTCGCTTAGATCAGCCGGCAGCCTTTGCGCATATTCTGAAACCATTTGATTTCTTACCATCAGACAATTCGCTCCATCTGCAAGCTTTATCTCTGCATAACGCGGCAATACAAGTTTAAAATTAGATGGAAGTACCAATGTTTCGGAAATCAAATAGTTCCTTTGCGGCACAGGGAGCGAAACCTCACAGACACCGCTGTCAATCATCTCCTGTATGGCCGGATGATCATCGTGAATGCCATCACCGTAGAGTATATGTCTCACAACTTTTTCTTTCCTTTCTGTCTGTTCTATCTATAGAAAACACTAATCATTTACTTCTATCAATATCTTAAAGGTCTTCTCCTTCTTCTTGTCCAGCATGTCCAAAACCTTCGGAACATCCTCCAGACTAAATCTATGGGAAATCATTCCGTCTGTCACAATTTTCCTCTTTCCCATAAGTTCCAGCATATCCGCATAATCGGCAGGTACATACATGGTCGTTCCAAACAATGACAATTCATGCTGTACAAAATCCGGCAATCTCGGAATGACATATCCATTCTGCAGCACGCCGATTACCACCACACGAGAACCTCTCTTGGCTACTTCAAGGATATTATTCAGCACATGCCCCTTTTCTCCCACACAGTCATAGAATACGTCAATCCTGTCTTCTATATCCTGAATGGACTGTGGTCCAACCTGGATCGTCTCTGTGGCTCCCAGCTTCTTTGCCAGTGCCAGCCTCTCTGCATCCATATCCGCAATATATACCTTCCCGGCACCCAGCGCAAAGCAACTCTGCATACAAAACACCCCGATCGGTCCGGCTGTATATTGCCGCGTTTTGCTCCATGGTATGCCACACAGGCAGGCTCAACCATAGCGGCATCGTCCAGCGTCATGGTATCTGGAATCTTAACTGCCATTTCGGATGAGATGCAGAAATAATCACACATTGCGCCATCTGCTTCAGCGCCCGTACAACGGAGTTCTTCGCAGAAATTATAGGTTTTTGTTTTGCAGGCACTGCATTTTCCGCATACAAGATGCGGGATCACAGTTACCCTTTCCCCTATTCTTTCGGGACTGACATCCTCACCTACTGCCTCGATCACACCGGATATTTCATGACCCAATACCACCGGAAATGTTACATATGGATGGAGTCCACGATAGATTGTAGGATCAGAACCGCATATTCCGATTCTTTTTACCGCAATCCGAACTTCATCCCTCTTCGGCTGCGGAATCTCGCATTCTACCTGGCTCATCTTAAACGGTTCCTCTAAAACTATTTTTCTCATAAATCTCTTCCTCTCAGCAATTATTTTCCTCTCACCGCATGGATATCAAGATACTTGCAGAACATCTCCAATGCATCTGCCACCTTTGGGTCATGTATCAGAACTCCATGGTGAACGACTCCCGTTTCAATCATCTTATCTTCCCAGTCCTGGACATCGTTTACTTTTACCCAGCCATAGGTTCCGCGGCTCATAGGCGGAATGTCAATAACTTCCCCTGTACCATAGAAGAAACTGTACTGCCCCTGATATTCTACCATTCTTCCGCAGGTCACCGGACCGTTCTTCAGTTTAAATTCAATCGCTCCGTGACAGGTCGGTCCCCAGATAGAAAGTCTTTCATTCTGTGTAAGAAGCTTCTGGCAGTTGGGATCACAGAGTGATGCCGCGGCATTTCCGCAGTGCCATGCAAGCCATACATTCTTCTCTGTTGGATGCAGATCTGTCCAGTCTATGAAGTCTGAGGGTGTCTGATTCAAGCCGCAGGCATTCATTGCAAGCATCGTCATTGCCCCCATAACATCAACTTCGCATGCTGTGATAAGCCCCTGATCGTTCAACCGAGAGAAAGTAGAGCATGCTGCAATGTGATAGATCTTCTGCAGACTTTCCCAACAGCATACAGCCATTGCATCTGCATCATATTCCTTTGCAATCTGCTTTAACGCGAGCTCAAATCTTGCCTGATTGATCAGACTATCCGGCAACTCCTCCGTGATCACATCGGCATATCCTCTGATATCCTTTACCACTTCCAACACTTCCGGAGCATCCGGTGCAATTGCGTCAACGTAAGAAAATGTGGTAGCCAGATCAATGGGAACAAGAACCTGATTAAACTTTCTCATCATATCTTCTTCACTGTAAAATTGTGATTCAAACCCCGTTGGCCTTGTCCCAAGCTGTACGATTCTTGCTCCTTTAAAGCGTGAAATAGCTGCACAGGCGCGGACAAACGTTTCAATCTTCTCTTTAAATACTTCATTTTCAGGATTCCCGGTAGGAATATGTACAAAACGGAATCCTCTCCTCTTGATAGCGGAGCAGGTCATGAACTGTCCGCACCACGTATCGGTAGCTCTGTTTCCCTGTGGAGAATAAGGACCGCTCAGGGTGGCAAAGTGAAGAATTGGCATATCCTTACGCAGCCCTGACAGTAATGGACTAAGAGACGTTTCATGTCCAAAGTTCATATTACCGATAATAACGCCCTGCACATCCTCTTTTTGAAAAAGTGCAAGTGTCTTTCTTCCTTCTTCCGGTGTTCCCACGCATCCATATTCCGTAAGATCCTCCGAAGGAACCACCACTTCCAATCCGGGAATCTCATTCAGCACCTTTAAGCAGCGTTCCCTCATTTTTCCTGCCCATTTTCCGGTGTAGGCACTTCCGTCCCAGGATTCCCATGTAGATGGCACAAATCCGATTTTTGTTTTTAACATTTTTTAGTTCTCCTCTCTATGTGTTTCTCAGCATTTATTCATGCTATAGGGTATGATATTTATAATCTAAATCTGCTTGCTTTTGCGCAGTTCTAAGATTACGGTTTCCACAATTTTATCTACATCCGGCTGTATCTGCCTTCCTTTTCCCACGGATCCAAACAGCGAAAGCTTCTTGGTGACCTCCTGCCGTACTGCTTCTACTGCTGCCGGAATCAGATCAATAATTCCTTTATTCATATCAGAGAATTTTCTAAATTCTGCTTCCACTGCCGCTACATTAATATCGGTAAAAATATTCACCTTACTGATACCTTCTCTGATAGCCTGTCTGAAATCATCGTCTGTCAAGCCGGAACCTCCGTGCAGAACCAGTGGTACATCTATCATCTTTGCGATCGTGCGAATTCTTTCAAAATCCAGCTTCGGAGGCAGTTTATATGCTCCATGTGCATTTCCGACAGCTATTGCAAGCGCATCCACACCTGTTTTTTCCACATAATCCTTCGCCATCTTCGGATCGGTAAAGAAGACAGACGGGTCTTTGCTGTAGGAACTGCCCTCTGCGGAGCCTTCGTTGTCTCCGACATGCCCCAGTTCGCCTTCAATGGTTGCTCCATATGCATGTGCAATATCTGCCATTTCTTTCACTTTTCTTACATTCTCATCATACGTGTCCGTGGAACAGTCATACATGATGGATGTAAATCCAAGTTCCAATGCTTTTATGCATGTCTCCTTCCGCAATCCATGATCCAAATGGACAACCACAGGAACATGCGCTTTTCTTGCCATAGGAAGCAAGTAGTACGAAACCTCTTCCAACGGTCCATAGGGCAGGAGAACCTCTGCTGTTCCCACAATTACAGGCGACCCGCTCTGCTCTGCTGCTGCAAGAATTGCTCTTGCCAGTTCGAGATTCACTGCATTGAAAAGTCCCACCGCATATTTGCCTTTCTTTGCCGGATTTAACACCTCATTTAGATTAACTAACATTTCATCACTCCCTCCTGTTTTGTCTCACATAAGGCCTTGATTTCTTTTCTGGCGCTTTCTTCATCCAGCCCCTGCTCCTTATACAGATCATTCGGAGACATGGATGAGCCATATTTACTTACACCCTTGCATAAAAGCCTACACTTCATATCGCTCTCACATAATATCCGGGCCACTCCATTTCCGACTCCTGTCTTCACGTTGTGATCCTCATAAGTGATGATCAATCCTGTTTTTGCCGCCTGCAGGATCTGTTCAGCATCAAGATCAGCGGGTGTACTGACATTGAGAACACCTATTTTCAGACCGTCACTCTTTAAAACTTCCGCGATCCGCAACGCACGATGCACCATATTTCCGTAGGTCACGATCACTGCATCCCTTCCGTCGCGAAGCCATTGCGCCTTTCCATATGCAAAATCCAACGGCGCCCCGTTCTCATAGGAAAGTATCGGCATTTTCGATCGTCCTGCAATAATAGCCACCGACTTTTCCACAGACATGGCATATCTTACAGCGCAGTCAGCCTGATTGGCATCTGCAGGCACGATTATCTGAAAGCCAAAAAGGTTTGAGAGAAGACTCAGGTAGTCAATGCACTGATGTGTTTTTCCGTCCTCTCCTACATCTAACCCCGCATGGGTACAAAATAATTTTATCGGAGCTTTATTTATATCTGCCATCCTGATCTGGCTGTAAGTCTCTGCAATATTAAACATGGAAAAATCTGCGTGTACCGCTGCAATTCCACTTTTCGATATTGCTGCTGCGACGGTGGATGCATTATGCTCCGCTATTCCACATTCGATAAAAGAATCTGCTCTGTTTTTCTTAAACTCCGTAAGCTTCACAGAACCTTCCAGATCACAGTCAAGAGCAGCTATCGGGACATCGGGATTTTCGATTGCTATATCTCCCAACGCTTTCCCCATTGCACTTCTTATCTCCACCTTATCTCCGATTTGATAGGGCGTTGCCACCGAATATCTTATCTTTGGATACGGATATAGGCTGGTTTTCCGGCAGGTGACATGTTCCTTCCATTGTCCTTCTTCCTCCGCTGTCAGGGAAAACCTTTTCAGGCTCTTTTCCGACAGTTCACGGCTTATGGCAGTTCCATGATACCTGTAGTCATTTTCGATCTCCGGTATTCCCTTTCCCATGGTGGTTGATGCCAATATGCACACCGGGCCCTCTGCCGCATCTATGGCAGCGTACAATGATTCAAAGCTATGTCCATCCGCCGCCACAACATTCCAATCCGACATCTGATACTTTTTTCCCAGAGACTGTCTGCATATCTCACTCGTTGCTCCGCTGGCCTGCAATCCATTGCAATCCACCACCGCGATCAGATTATTGAGCTGATACTTTACAGCAAACTCCCTGGCTTCCTGTAACTGGCCTTTCTGCTGTTCTCCGTCTCCCATCACAACATAGATATTTCCAGGTTCCTTTTTCAGCTTCTTTGCCAGAGCAAATCCACATGCCACCGACAATCCTTGTCCAAGGCTGCCGCTGCACCATTCAACACCATTCACCTGAATGGATGGATGTCCTTCATAGGGCGTCTTCTTCCGAAAGGAAGCAACCGCCTCCTCCACATCGAAATATCCCATATTTCCAAGAGCAGCGTAGACCGCAGCAGATGAATGTCCATGACTTATTACCAGTCTGTCCTGCTCCTCCATGATGTAACACAGCAACACATAGATATCGATGGATGACATCGATCCGCCAATATGTCCAGAGCCAGCATTTTGAATCATCCGTACAATATCATATCTGCACTTTTTTGAAACAATTTTTAAATATGCCGCATTCAGTTCTTTCATACACTTACCTCAATATCGGTGTCTTTAAATACTTTGCATGCTCTGTTTTATCTTGTTTTCAAATTCGGCTATCTCTTCTGCTCCATCCAGAATCTTATACACTACTTCATATGTTTTACTCTCACCCGGCAATAAAGTATCCAGCTTCCCTGTTCTATCCGCTTCATGATATCCAACAGGCAGACAATTTCCGGGTTCAAGACCGATAACATATTCTTTCTGATTTAACATTTTCCACTGATTAAAGCACGGAAGAGCGTCCTTCTTATATTCCAGTCCTATCCCTAACTCAAGTTCTTCGTTTATGAAAGCAACCCTGGCAATCCCATTGCTATCTGTGCAGAAATCATGTGCATAACACCGCTCCGCCTTCCCTGCAACGGGTTCCGCGCAGGATAATACCTGCCCAAGCTCCTTCTCTGCCTCCTCACTTAACGGAATGACTTCCTTCGACTCAGCGATCAATCTGCTGTTACTGTCAAGTATTGGATATCCCACATTAATATGATACAAAAGCATGGTTTTCTGCGGTACCGCTCCATGGTTGGTCACGACATCCTTCCATGTGAATTCACGGCTTCCCAGCTTCGTGCTTATTTCCCTCCGCAGAGTCAGATGCTCTCCATGAAGAACTCCCTCCTGCATAAGCCCGGAGATTTTCATAATATACTCCCCATTTTCCCATTCCTCATAGACAGATACCTGTTCTGCCGCGCAATTGGAGATTCTTCCATGGAGTCCATAGTTCCGGTCTCCGATCACCGGATGATGTACCTGCTGCGGCCCTCCCACATTCAGCAATCCACAGGTTGTCAAAGTTCCTGCAAAAAAATTATGCAGCCACTCCATACCTTGGCTCTCATAGTAGCCCGGAGATACAATCCCTGTTTTTGACATATAGTTAATGGGGACTCCTCTGTATTCTGTCCAGGCAATATCCATGCCCCTTCCGGGCAGCACGGTAAACGTAAGGCCTGCACCTGTATGTACCTCCACCGCCTCCACGCCTTTTGCTTTTCCCTCTGTAAATGCATAGCGTCGCAGCCCTGCTACCTGACATATATTTCCAATCTTATTTTTATCTAAATTGCTGTAATCCCAGAATCTCATCTTACGCTTCCTCCAGCTTCACAACACGCTTTTCCCTGTGTGAAACCAATGCTGCCGTCAACAGTTGATGGGACAGTCTTGTCTCCTCCGGCGTAAAGCATCCGAAGGAAACCTCTTCGCCACATATTTCTTTTAAGAAAGAACACCACATTTGCAAAATAGAATCGGTAAAGCCAAATTCGAAAATTCCTCCGGTTATGGTCTTAAACTGCGGCTTATACCCAATGTCCAGCCTGCACCATGCCTGCTCCTTACCAACCGCCTGCGTATAGAAAAAGGCATTTGGATCATTGCTGGTGAATTTTGCGGAACACTCCAAACCATATACCTCAATAAACCACTCATTTGTCGATCCCGGCGCCATTCGCTTTGTCTCTAAAAACATCGGAAAGCTGTCATTATTTTGATCCACTGTATCACAGATCAATGTCGCATTATCCCAGGTTCTGCACGGAACCATATTTCCTTTTCCATCCGGTCTTTCCTTGACAATATCTGAAAGAACCGCATACACATTGAGCGGCTTCCATCCAACGTGAAAGGGAACATGCTGGGTATGGATTCCAAGATCCCCCATACAGCCATATTCGCCATTAATCTCTACGGACCTTTTCCAGTTTATGGGTTTGCTCAGATCCATATCACTGCTGTGGTTAAACCCGGCATGTACCTCAATTATTCTCCCAAAGCGTCTCTCCTTGATCCACCGGATCAATTCCTGGCACGCCGGATAAAATGGGAACTCACTGGCGCAGCGCACTACTACCTCCGGATTCTCCTGTATCGCTCTCATAATCTCGGCATTTGCCTTGGCATCTATACCAAAAGGCTTTTCTCCCAATAAGTGCTTTTTCGATCTGATAACTGCACTGTACACCTCTCCATGCAGATTGTGCGGTAACGCACAATAGATGGCATCAATATCTTCTTTCTCTAAAAGCTCCCGATAATCCGATACCATATATTTCACAGTCGGGAAATGATCACCGAACCATGTCATCGCCGAAGCATTAAAATCGCAGACTCCAATGATTTCAGGAACCGCAACGTCTTCTGTAAGATGACACCACCTTGCGGCCGCTGAAGCAAATTCCCGCCCCATCAGTCCACAGCCAATAATGCCAAATCTGATTTTTCTCTCCATCCGTCAATTTCTCCCTTGAATTGCTTTTACTGCTGTATACATTCTTTGATATTTTTTAAACATTTCCTGATACCCGGCATGACGTGCTTCATTGGGATAAAAAACTTTGTCACGTCTAACCAGCTTTTCCACAGCTTCCGGAATGTCCTTATATGTTCCGGCGGCAACGCTTCCCAATATAGCCATTGCAACCGTTCCCGTCTGGGAATTCTCCAGTCTGAAAACAGGAATCCCTAATATATCTGCCTTTACCTGGAGCATCTTATCATTTCTGGACATGCCGCCGGACGCAAACAGTTCATGAACTTCAAATCCGGCTTCCTTCAAACATTTCAGATTCACCATCACTTCGTAATTCAATCCTTCGATCAGGCTCTTTGTCAATTCTTCCCTGGAAGTAGTCAGGCTCATTCCCACCACCGCTCCCACCGCATCATCATCCATATACGGCGTTGCCGAGCCTGCAAAATGTGGCAGAAAAAGCAATTTTGACGGTTCTTCCTCTACTTTGGAAAATAATTCATCGTATGATATATTTCCCTGAAGCTTCCGATACCAATCCAACACTGTCCCCGCAGTACGGTTAAATGCATAGGTAACATACATATCCGGCATAACATACGGTATACACACAAGATTCGATTGTTTCATCGTATCATTCAGCATCAGATCGCGAAAAGCGGGAACAATACATTCATTCGAGCCCATTCCATCCAATGCCGCGCCCTCCTGTATGATTCCCGCGCCCAGGGCGGCACAGCTCTGATCATGCCCGCCAGCCAACAGCAGCACACCCTTCGGCAGTCCTGTTTTCCGTGCAATCTCCGCATTGACTTGCCCAACAATGGCTCCGGAAGGCACTGGTTTCGACAGCATTTCCTTCTTTATTTCGGCATAATCCAGTATGTCCTGCGCCCAGCATCTGTGCTTTACATCAAACATCAGTGTCCTGGCTGCCAGAGAATAATCCATATGGAATTCGGCGCCCAGCTTTATCAATATAAAATCCGCAAACATGCAAAGCTTGCTGGCCTTGCTGTATACCTCGGGCCAATTTTTCTTTATCCACATAAGCTTTGGCAATGAGTACATTGCATTCACGGTTGCCCCGGTAATGGAATACACCTTGTCATCCCCAACATCTCTTATAAGCGCTTCTGCTTCCGCTTTTCCTCGTCTGTCATTATAAGATATGGAATCACACAGCACATTTCGGTTTTCATCCAGCAATACAAACATCTCTCCAAAAGAAGTGACGCTCAGCGACACAAGTCCATGCAAACTGTCTTTCGCTGTACTATCTCTTATCGCACCAAGTACGCTCTCAAAAACCACTTCCGGATCCAGTACGGATTTGTCATCTTTATAGGTGAAAGAATACCGCTTTTCCGAACAATGCATAAGTGCCCCGGTTTCATTTACTACAGAAATCTTACAACCCGAACTCCCCACATCAATTCCCATATATAACATCAAAGCACCTGCCCTTCTTCGGTCTGACTGAACGGTTTTTTTATATTTTAGTATTCTTTTTATCAAGTTTCCATTGACTTTTAATCAAAAAACATAATATAATCAACAGGAAAGAAAAATGAGCAGAGGTGATC
>CAKSAI010000079.1 GCA_934434905.1 uncultured Lachnospiraceae bacterium
CTGCCGCCGATTTAGCCGAACCAGTACCAAGATTCACCGACATTATGGGGGTAAAGTCGCACATTTCGGCAAAGCGCATAAATTCATCTATGCCAATCTCATTGGTTTCAATCTGTTTCCAGGCCAGATCGAAGCAGGGCTTGCGCTCCTGCCCGATTCCATTCTTCCAATCATAGCCTGACACAAAGTTCCCGCCTGGATAGCGCACCTTGGAAATATTTAGTTTTCGGATGGCCTCCATAACGTCCCGCCGAAAGCCATTTTCGTCCGATGTCTTATGCTCCGGATCGTAAAAACCACCGTAGACACCTCTGCCCATATGTTCGATAAAAGAGCCAAATATTCCTCGATCCAATTCTCCCACTTGGATTCTGTCATCAATGATTAATTCTGCTTCTTTCATGTTCTCTCCCTTTTTACAGTTTCTATTATTGCTTTCACTTCTGGTGATCCCCCCTATTCCACTTCCAGGTTGATATCTCCTGCCCGCACCTCTATCTTATCAATTAAAAGCTCATTATCCGTGACAAGCCGCAACACCAGTTCATGCTGTCCTTCCCCCAGGAACATATTAAAGTCCGCAAAGTTTCCTTCAGAAAAACCTGATGTCTCTCCCTGAGCAACAAGTGGGAGCCTGAAGCTCTCTGTGCCATCCACTGTTACCTTGAGTGTCGCCATAAATTCCTTGTTGCTGTAATAGACCCGAATATTCTGAAAACAATCATCCCTTCCTGTCACATGAAACCGCAGTGCGCCCTCCTGACTCAACTGCACCGCTGCTTTACCGGAGGCATCCTCAGCCTCAACTACCTGAACTTTCTCAGTGCCCTCTGCATATTCCGCCTCCAGTCGCTCACCAGTCCGTGCTACCTTGTGAGATACATTGAGCACCTGGACATCATCAAAGGCCAGAAATACACCCGTGTTTGTCTGAGCCGGAATGTGAATTCCTATCTCCATATCTTCGGAAGAAGCACAAAAGTATAGCTCTGCACGGATAAAACGATCCAGAGACATCACCGGCGTACTATAAGATCGATAAAAATAGTTCTCTTTATCCTCTGCATAGATTCGAAATTCTTTTCCGATATCCACGCTAACGTACATAACCACCTGATAGATATCACCCTTTACAAGCTTCAGCTTCTGATATGCCTTAACATCTTCCTTAGTGTTCTCAATACGGATTCCACCAGCATGCGGCCCTGTGTGAAGTGTCTCTGTGAGGGACAGCTTCCCTGGACCGCTGACCTGCCATGGTTCAGTAGTATCCTTATCAAATCCATAGTTTTCCACTATGCTCTGCACTTTTCCCGTATATAACTGTTTTTTGATCTGGTAAGTATCTGCCTCGATGCTTCCGCCTGCTGCAGCAATCTGAACCTCCATATTTTTCATGGTCAGATCTGTAATTTCATCAAAAGTCTGCTGATCCGGAAAGTCAGCTCCGATATTTGAAAACCAGCTCTTATCATTCACGAATACACTGTTACCGTCCAGATACTCTTTATACTTTTTCGGTAAACTCTCATATCCCTTCACCGCCCCCAGAAGCCCTCCCACTGTGGCACAAGTGCAGTCACCGTCATATCCGGCAAGACCTGCAATCTTGATGGATTGTTCAAAATCATTCTCGCCGAAAACCACGCCAGTAAAGATAAAACCCGCGTTCACATAAAGATCAATCAAGGTGTTTAATCCCATCATATTCTGGCCGGTACTACGTTTCACAAGTCCTCTGATGCAGGCACGCCAATCCTTTGGGTCATTCGCATAGCATTCCAAAACATACTGGTAGGCGTCATAGATCATATTCGACTTCTCCATGTGTTCAAATGCCTTCTCCAGGGCCACCGGCGCACTGTCCGTAGTAAGGGCATAAGAGTAGGCGATGGCACACAGCTTTCCCAGATAGATTCCGTAAGCGTCCCCGGAAACAGTGGTAAACACATCTGCCATGCTCTCTGCGCGCACAGGCATATAAGGGAACAGAAGGCCCAGCGTCTCATTCTCGATCCAGGGCTCCGTGGCGGTATATAGGGAATTTCCATATGCATACTGGCCTACATAAGGAGCGATATAGTCATTATTGCTGATAATCCGCATAGCTTCTTCTCCGCCGGCTGCATCGCCGATCTTATGCTCTTTCCACGCCTTCGTCAGCTCATAATGCCCCACCTTGCCATCATAGTCCTTAAGCACCCATTGATTGAACACATCGATGAGGATATCATCGTCACCCTTTACCATTCCTTTGAACACTCTCTGATAGGATACATCGTAGGGTCCCACCCGCAGTGCATTTACACCCAGGGTACCGCTGACAATCTCTCCATTCGGCTCCCAGTACTTGTCCTCCATGGCGATCCATGGCTGGCCATCGTCGCCCCATACGTACTCATAACCGCTACCCATCCCGATTACATGGCCGATCCAGGCCCCCAGGACACGATCCCGCAATTGAGACCGCTCCACGGTCACGTCCTCGCTCTTCGGCTTATAATCATTCCCATCAGGGCTTTCAATCTCCGTAGAGACCGGTATTTCCTCCGAGTTGTCAGTTCCATCGCCTACCACTCTTGTTTTTTGGCACCCCACAAGGCTGCTGATCAGCAGTACAATACAAAGAAAAACTGCCACATATTCCTTCTTCATCTAACCATTCCTCTCTTTCTCTTATTCCACGTTACCCTTTTAAGCCACTGCTGACACTGACCCCCTCAATAAAATACTTCTGAGCAAGCAGGAAGATCAATGCCGTTGGAATCAAGGCGATACATGCCCCCGCCATAACAACTCCCCAGCGGGTGCCAAAGGTGTCATTCATGGCACTTAATGCCAGCTGCAAGGTGTATTTTTCCGACGATCGGATATAGAGCAGAGGCCCCATATAGTCATTATATCCTCCAATAAAAGCAAACAGCAGGTTTGTCACCACGATAGGTTTTGACAGCGGGAAATCAATGTTTAAAAAAATTCCAAACCAGCCCATGCCGTCCACTCGTGCTGCTTCGTCCAGTTCTATGGGAATTCCCCGCATATACTGTCTCGTAAAGAATACTGCCCCCGCGCTCCCGAACATGCCTGGCAGCATCAGAGCCAGGAAGCTGTCCAGAAGACGCAACTTTGTAAAAAGAACATAGGTTGGGACAATAGTCACCACCAAAGGGATAGCCATTGTTGCAATATACGCAAGAAAAATCACATTTCTCCCCGGAAACTTCATTCTGGAAAACGCAAATGCCGCCAACGAAGAGAAAAACACACCAACCAAAGCCGTTGGCACCGTAACGATTAGGGTGTTCACAAAGCCGCGCAGAAAATTAACATACTCGGATATCTCAAAAACCTGCTTATAATTGGAAAACACCGGGTTCTCAGCCAGTAATCGGACTGGCTGTACGAATATCTCCTCGTAGGGCTTAAAGGAGGTGGCGAACATCCACAAAAAAGGTAGCGCCATCACCAGTCCCAGAAACACGATCAACAAGTACAATATCGCTTTTTGTGTTATTTTAATCATTGTAGTGCACCCACTTTCTCTGGGATACAAACGCCACCAGGATCAAAAGGAATATAAATAGCCCAAGGATCCACGAAAGCGCCGCTGCAAAGCTATAGCCAAGATCCGGATAACGAAAGGCTGCCTGATAAACATACAGTACCGGCATCAGACTGGCGTTATTTGGCCCACCATCGGTCATCAGCTGATAACGGGAAAAATCTTGTGTCCAGCTTATAATTCCCATGATCAAAAGATAAAAAGTGGTTGGCGAGATCAGCGGCAGCGTAATACGGCGAAAACGGTACATCCACCCCGCGCCCTCCACTTGCGCCGCCTCATACAGCTCCTGGGGAACACCCTTTAAAGCCGCTATGTACATCATCATGCCACTCCCGACCCCAACCCACACTCCCTGCAGGATCATGGCGGCCATGACTGTCCCGCTGTCTCCCAGCCAATTGACGGCCGGGAGACCAAACAGTCCAAGAATATGATTTAATATTCCAAAATCCTTGTTAAACATCCACTTCCACACCAACGAAATTGCCACAGAAGAGCAGAGTCCCGGAACAAAGAACAGCGTCCGGAATATGGGTTGCCCTTTCACCTTTGCGCTCAGGAGCAGTGCCACAAAAAGGGATGCCAAGATTTGCAACGGAGCGCCCAGCAGCGCCAGCAGTGTGTTTTTCATGGATCGCCAAAACAGTTCATCCGAGAACACCCGTCTGTAATTTTTAATCCCAACAAAGGTCATCGGGCTGAAAAAATCATAGTCCGTAAAGGATAACACAAAGGATACGACCATCGGCACAAGCTGAAAGAGCAAAAAACCGATGATCGGCGGTGCTATAAACAAATAGCCCAGCAAATAACGTTTTTTTCTTCTTTTCTTAGACAAGTGGTTCACTCCTATTCAAAAAGCTGTGGTGCGCTGGATCGGATAGCTGCGTCAATATCCTCCTTGATGGAAAGCAGGCAGTCTGCCGCATCCTTATACTGACCGCTTCCATCAAAAAGCGGCGTAATCTTCTGATTAAACATATCATACCAACGATTACTCAAAAAGTAATCACCGTATGCACATTTTGCATTTCCTGCTAATTCGATAAACACCTTCAGATCTTCCGAGGTCATAGATGTGCTGGCCACCGGAGTTGTAAAGACCGGATCCTCACCCAACGCCTGTATTCCAGGTACAAGATAGTTCATCTCATTCATGGTCTTATACGCTGTCTCACTGGCCATGAATTTAATAAACTTCCAGGCCATCCCCATCTTCTTGGAATTTCTTGAAATGGCATACCCGGCGGAAACGGCCGGAACATAGGGCGTGCCCCCCTTTTCCGCCACAGGAACCGGAATTACTGCCAGTTTCATGTTAGCCGCATCGAAGCTTGGGGCTGCCCAACGTCCAGCCCAGTACATGCAGATCTTACCTGTGAGGAACATGCTGAGGGCATCCTGGGAGCTGGTATCCGTTGGCGAAGGTGCGCAATAGTCCTCATGGTTCGGATTCACCATGTTGGCAATATACTGATATACCTGTTGTACCTTGGGGTCCTCCGCATTAAAGTATTTTCCATCCTTGATCAGATCCGCACCCAGAGACCAGAGGTAGCTCTCCGCCATAATGCTGTTTGTGCCAAACTGTTTCACTTCTCCGTTTTTCTTCACAGTGAGTTTCTTTGCCAGCTCCAGATATCGGTCAAATGTCATAGGGTTTTTCCGGTCAAGAATCTCCTGCTTTTCCTGCTCAGTAATATAACCTGCCGACACAGAATTGTCTAACATCGACTGATTGACATAAATTCCATAGACGCCATAATCCTTGGGCAACGCATAGAGATCACCGGTTCCGCGACTACGCGTTTCCGAATCATAAGAAAACATTGTGATAATTTGATTCCAATATACGGAAGTGTCAAATTGCTCCTGATCGATGAGCGGTTGCAGGGACTTGATTGCTCCTGCCGCAGCCCAGTTTCCCAGATAATTATTTGCAACCTGGATAACATCCGGCGCATTTCCTGCCTGCAATGCGCTGAATACCGTATCGTAATTAGAAAACTGAATCTTCTTCACGGTAATTCCCTCGTTTTGTTTCTCAAATTCCGAAATAAGCTTATCCCATAGTGCCAACTCCGTAGGGCCGCCCGCCACATAAAAGGATATCTCACCAGTCGTAGGCCCAAGATCCAGCTCTGTCTGTTCCCGATTTCCGTTTTCCGCGTCTGTCTGTCCCGTCCGGTTCGGCTCATTTGGCTGTTCCGTACTACCACCCGCGCAACCGCAAAGCATTGTTGCCATCAATACAAATGTAAGAAATAACGTTGCTATCTTATTCTTCATGATTCCCATCCTTCTTTCTTTGTTTTATGAAAAGTATAATAACCACTGTTGCCGCAGCCGCAATAAGAACCGCCCCTGCCGTAATAGTTATGACATAGCGGAGTGGAAAACCTTGTTCTTCCCGTATCACTGGTTTTCTCGCCACAGATAGGGCTTTAAAATTGTTATCTTCGATTTCAAATTCCAGACTGTTGTCTCCATCTGAAATGGGTTCTTTGTATGCACCCGTCCTTGGTCCTATCTCAATAAAATCCAATTCGGCATTGTGTTGTGCTTTTTTTATAATAACCTCGTTTTCCCCTGCTTTGAGAGATATCTTCATAACAGCGATGGTGTCTGGGCCGAAATTCCCCCAACCTGTTACGTTGGGCAATTCGATCTGCCCATAATAGCCATTCTGTGTAAATACATGGAAGGTGGGCGTCACGCCTTCTGTCCCGGCGGCATAGCAAACGCACAATTCATATTCACCGTCCTGCTCCACCTGCACCAAGAAGCGAACCTCAGAGGCATCTGTATCGATGTTGCCCACAAAACCAGTTCCAGAGTATGTACCATAGTCGTATTCCTGACCTTTTCCCTTCTTTAGGACTGCTGTCAGGATGGCATCCTCCGCTTCATAACGGGTATAACCGTTGCGTTTATCTATTGGAGCTTTGTAGTCTCCCAGTCTGGTCCCCACCTCAATAAAATCAAGTTCTGCATTATGCTGACCCTTCTTAATAATAATCTCATTGTTCCCGGCTCGCAGGGACACCTTAAAGCTGGCAATTGTGTTCAGGCTGAAATTTCCCCAGCCAGTGATATTCTTAAGTTCCACTTCACCATAATAACCCTCTCCGGTAAACACCCGAAAGGTCGGTGTTCCCTCCTCTATACTGCTGGCGTAGCATAGACATAGTTCATATTCCCCTTCGCGCTCTACCTGCACCGAAAAGCGTACCTCCGAGGAGCCCAGGTCGATATTGCCCACAAATCCGGTCCCGGAGTATGTGCCATAGTCAACCTCTTGCCCCTGCCCTTTTTTCACAACACCGGCAAGCTTAGCATTCTCCGCTTCATAACGGGTATAACCGTTGCGCTTATCTATCGGATCCTTGTAATCTCCCACCTTTGCTCCCAGCTCAATATAATCAAGTTCTGCATTATGCTGACCCTTCTTGATAATAATCTCATTGTTCCCGGCTTTCAGAGAAACTCTGGCACACGCCACCGTACTCGCGCCAAAATTACCCCAACCGGTAAGATTAGTAAGTTCCACTTCACCATAATATCCCTCTCCCGTATAGATTCGAAAAGTAGGGACTACACCTTCCACACCGCTGGCATAACAGACATACACCTCATATTCACCTGCTTCTTCCACATACACCGGGAATCGTACCTCCGAGGATCCGGTATCGATGTTTCCGACGAATCCAGTACCGGAATATGTTCCATAATCATACATCTGCCCCTTTCCCTTCACCTGCACGTCTGTAAGTCTGGCGTTCTCTGCTTCATAGCGGTTGGGGTTTGGCTCCGGTTCCTTGCCATCGTTAAGGTACTGAACACTCAGCATATCAATTTTCGCATCCGAATTTTCCTTCCCCCGCACTGCAATCTGATGATACCCTGCTGAAAAACGATACTCTAAAACAACATGAGAACGTTCATCCTTTTCATTTCGGAAACTATCCTTTCCCATAGGAAGCAAGACCGGCAGCACCTGGGATTGACCGTCAATGCATACTTCTATGCTGGCTCCAGCATCCGCAGCGGCAAAGATGATCAGTTGATAAATTCCATCTCTCTCGATATGCACGTTATCAAAATTCACATGGGCACTATCCATAATGCCATTCCCATTATTATATGTCAGACCAGCAACACAGGTAGTGCTGACTGCATCCCCGGCCCCATCAACTTTGCCCATATTAATTCTGGCATTGCGCGAAAAATAAAAGGTTTGTGTATCGGATACCTTCAAAGGCTCCTCCTTCACCAGCGAGAGTCCTTCCACGTCCAACGTCACCCGATCAACCGTCACCGGTCCGCCCGCAGCATACAAAAGCTGCAGCAAATTAACCCCTTCTGACAGACCGATTTCCACCCTGCGGCTTGTTCGCCCGGCAGGCAGGAATACAGTCTGCAATTCGGAACCGCTGACAAAGTAAATCTCCGTATCTGCCTTAGCGACATAGTAAACAGTGGCCACTGCCGTCTGATTTGATTCCGCGTTTACCCACCAGAGGATCCCGGAAGTCTCATTCTCCGGCTTATCTTCTCCCAGAATCACGTATTCTCCGCCGGATGCAGAGGAATCCCTTTTGTACTTTCCAAAATAAACACGTCCAGCCTCCGCTTCAAGATTCGCAGTCTCCGGCCGTTCTGGCAGTTCATGGATAAGCTCAGCACTTAACATATCAATCTTCACATCCGTGTTCTCCGCTCCGCGCACCAGAACCTGATTATTCCCAGCATACAGTTGACATCTCACCACTGCATGGGAACGTTCTCCGGCTCCATTCACGAAATTATCCTTCCCCTGCGGCAAATTCACTGGCAGCACAAAGGACTGACCATTGACGCATACCTCCACATTGTTTCCTGCATCTGCGGCAACAAACACAATCAACTGATAGATTCCGTCATTCGCTGCATACACATTATCAAATTCCACATGGGCACTGCTGGTTATACCATTGCCGCTGTTATATGTCAGACCAGCAACACAGGTTCCGCTGACCGCCCCTGCTCCTGCATCCGGCTTACCCATATTGATCCGGGCATTGCGCGAGAAATAAAAGGTTTGCGTTTCGGACACTTTTAGTGGTTCCTCATGCACCAAAGAGATTCCCTCATCCTCCAGTGATAACCGATCCAGTACTATCGGCCCACCCTGACTATACAAGAGCATAAGCTGGTTTACCCCCTCCGCAAGCCCTGCCTGCACCTGTACACGGTTCTGCCCGGCAGGCAGATACACATTCTGCACATTCCCGTTACAAATAAAATTCACATAAGAATCCACCATTTCTGAGTAATGAACCGTCACCGTCGACTGACGGCTGCTCTGAGCATTTACCGCCCATACAATCCCGGAAGTTTCCCCTTCCGGCTTGTCCTCCCCCAGCGTCACGCACTGGCCACCAGACGCCTTGGAATCCTTTTTGATTTTTCCAAATAGGATTTGTCCATCCTCTGCCTCTAAAATGAAGTTTTCTGTCCCGGACGCTTCCCCTTCCGCCCGCACAAAATCCGCGGGTTCATACCAAATGCTGGCAGCAAGCAGAACCAACGCCAGCAAAAAAGCTGCTGTTCTCTTCATCTCATCCTTATCTCCTTTCCATTTGTCTACGTTCTGAAACACTCCTATACAAACTGTGGCGCTCTCCTTTTCAAACGCGCAGCCACACGCGCATTTCCCCATCACCACGATTGTTCCATATATAATATGGCACCAGCCGAATCATGGTATTTTGGCGCTCCGGCGGCTGATAGCTATATAAGTGCTCACTCGCTTTCTCGCGGAAACCATCCGCATAAATGATATCCATGGCTTCAAATACTTCCTCGTGTTTTGCCAGAAGTTTTCCATCCAAAACCAGCTGACTAAGAACACTGCCATTATCTATCTCTTCAGCGCAATAGATGAGATATCCCTTTTCCACTGCTGTCCTGCCACAGTCATCATTTACCTTAGTAGATGCGTATACAAACCGGGGCTCCATTTCGAAATAGATTTCAATCTCATGGTCATCCTCCGGTACTCCGAGATCCAGATAGCCAGCTTTTTCCTCCCCCTGATACCTTTTTCCATCAACTCGGCACTCTAAGGCCCATATAGGCTTCTTCACATAGATTCTACGGCTGCCGGAAGCTTGTAGCGTAATCCGTGCTTCCCAAGGCATATTGCTTGTCATCCTAATTCTTTCGCCCTCAAATTCCGCCTCATTTCCGATCAAGAGATTCACATAGACGCTCTCCTGGTCATAAGTATAAATATACTGCGACAAACTGCTGATGCAGCGAATAATATTAGTAGGGCAGCATGCGCAGTCAAACCATCTTTCTCTATGCCGGCGGGTAAGCGCAAATTCGCTCCGGTAATCCGCAATCTCCGGAATTATTTCCAATGGATTTACATAAAAATATTTTTCTCCATCATAAGAAATCCCAGCCAGCAACGCATTGTACAGCACTTTCTCCATGATATCTGCCACAGAAGAATCCGGTTGATTTATCAACATTCCATTCGCCATCATAATAGTTCCCACTGCCGCACAGCTCTCGTTATAAGCTAAGTCATTCGGAAGATCATAGGCTGTGGTAAACCGCTCCGTGCAATGTTGGCTTCCAATTCCGCCGGTGATGTACATCTTCTTTTCTGTCATATTCTTCCATAATTTTTCGACCACCGCTTCCAGCGCGGGATCCTCTTTCACCTCTGCAAGCATCGCCATAGCTGTGTAGAGATATACCGCTCTCACACAGTGTCCTACCACCTCTTCCTGCTGACGTACCGGCATATGTGCCTGGTGATAATCCAGTTGCAGATACCGATTGTTCCTATCTCCCAGTCCGAAGTTCTCCTGTTCCTCAAATACATTACCCTCAGGTCCCCGACACTCGATAAAGCGTTCTGCAAGTTCCAGATATTTCGGGATTCCGGTACGCTTATACAATCGCAGAAGAGCAATCTCAATTTCTTCATGGCCCGGAAAGATATTTCTGCCCGAATCAATGACTGTATTGTATATGAGATCCACATTTTTCATCATAATATCCAGGAAATCTCTTTTTCCGGTTGCCTGCTCATAAGTGATGGCTGCTTCCAGAAAGTGACCACAATTTAATAATTCATGTCCATAAGCGAAATCTGTAAAACGTTTATCCGGTTCCTTGATGGTGTAGTAGGTGTTAAGATATCCGTCCGGCTGCTGTGCCTGTCTTAAGAGATCGATACTTTCCTCCAGATTACGCATCACATCTGCGTTCGGATAATTCATCAAGCTGAAGGCCGCTGCCTCCATCCACTTGGCCAGATCATGATCCTGCCACGGATATCCGTAGTGTTCCCCCTGTTCCAGCCCCGCTGCAATCCTAAAATTGGCAATACAGTGACTTTTGGGCACGCCTTCGATATCATCGTTCAAGATACGCCACTGATATGCCAATACCTTGTCCGAGATAAGCTTCTGTCTCTTGGCCCAGAAATCATCCCTGATCTTTACTGATCTTACTGATGGGTTGTTAAATGACATATTGTTTCTTCCCTTTCCATGTTTTTGGCATTTTTCTATGCTACCTATGTCTAATTTTACTGGCATTTTTCAAAAAAAACTATGTTCCATTGTCCTTTTTTTATATACAAAAGTTACTTTTTGCAAAAATTCCACTTACT
>CAKSAI010000080.1 GCA_934434905.1 uncultured Lachnospiraceae bacterium
TTTTTACATCCAAATTCTTCCAGGGGGCAAAAATCAAAAGAAAAAAGCCCGTAAAATTAAGGGTTTCCGTTCATACGGATACCCTCTTTCTTGTTTTCGGACGCAAAAAAAGCCGATGAGAATATTCCCATCGGCTTATTGCCACTATTTGATTTATTAACTGTTATTATCTCTCAAGATCACGACCTTTTTCTCTTGGGAGAATATCCTTGATATATGCTTTCACACTTACATAAACTTCATCAAACGGAGGCTTGTCCGCATTTCCGGTAAAGCGGAACTTTTCATAGGAGTGCCGCAAATCCTCCGGCCTGCGCAAAAAGCCGTTGAAGGAATCCAAGGCTCTGCCACTGTTTCTCAGAGTTTCAAGAAGCTCTGCCTTATTAAATACAAAGACCTTTGAGATATAATAAAGATCAACCACATCCTTTATCCTGCGAAATACTTTATCGGTAGAGATTGCCGAAATCTTATCGGCAATCATCTGCGACGGTGCAACGCCGCAAAACCGAACTCCATTGACCTCATAAATCTTTGTCTTTGAGGCAGGTCTGTTAACATCAACATCCATGGTAAAAAGGATATCGCCGGTAGATGCATCGGACAATTCCAATCCCGCCGACCGTCCTTCGCCATACATTCGGTAAAGGCTTACATTTAAGCCAATACCGCAATTCCGAAGTGCTTTTTGCAACGATTTTACCATTTGTTCGGCGCTCGGCGCAGTATCGGAATACCAGTTTGCATCGATATCTACTGTATGTCTTGTTTCTTCTGTGTATCCAGCTTCCAGCAAACAGGCTTTTAAAACCATTGAACCCTTAAAGTTCATTGGAATTCCGCTGTCATAGATGGCCTTCATCACGGCATACATCAATTTTTCTTCTGCTGATATATTCATATATAATCACCTCAATTTTCATAATAATCTCTGGCATCGTTCGCCAGTCTTTCAAACTGCGCTTGATATTCAGGCGCAACAAAAATCCCGCTGAAGTTGTTTCCGTTTGAAAAATAGTATCGGCTGACAGCTTCGGTAATGCCCTGCATATCCAAAATAGACTCGTTTGCAAGTGCATCAGAAAGCGTTCTGTTGAAATTAGTATAGTCAAGCCCGTTTCGCTTTTCAACATAATAAGGGCTGATTTGGTTTCCAAGAACAACCACTCCGTTAAACCGAGTGACAGCATCGCTTCCATACACCCAAACGAGATACTCATCGCTACGGCCTCCGAAGTTGCCCTGACACATAAGCGCCTCATCCAAGGCAAATACAATCGGCTCACCAATGCGCTCCCGAACAGCTCTGAGCCAAGCTGTTGCTCCGATAAAATCGCTGCGCTTGGGCAGATCTTGCTTTTGCGGATCATACTTTGGCAAAGTCGCCGTCTTTCTGTTGATTAAGTCCTCTTCGACCCGATGCTCTAATAAGCTAACGATATATTCAGGCGGCTTGCGTGTGCCGGTTTCCCAATTCTGAACGGTGCGAAAGGGAATATTATACCTTGCAGCGAACTCGCTTTGTGTATTCCCCAGCCGCCTTCTCATTTCACGAATATCCATAAAAATCACCTCAAGCATATAATACACTCAATGAGTGCATTTGTCAATAGTATCTCCAAAAGTGTTTTCGGTATTCACTGTCTGATGTATTGATATTGCAATGCAGACAGCGTATAATATACGTGCAGTAGCAGTGAAAGGAGTTGACAGATATGGCTACCACAACTAATTTCAGTGTCCGTATGGACAGCAATATTAAGAAACAGTGTGAAGCTCTGTATGGCGAGCTGGGCGTGAACCTTACTACCGCCATCAATGTATTTTTGCGCCAATCTCTTCGTGTCGGCGGCTTTCCTTTTGATGTTCGCGTGGAACAGCCGAATAAAGAGACGATCGCGGCTATGCTGGAAGCAGAGCGCATCGCCCGCGATCCTTCTGTAAAACGCTACTCTGATGTAGAAGAAGCATTGAGGGCATTAAAAGAATGAACCATTTGGACATCGTCTGGATGAATCAGTTTAATTTGGAAAATGAAAAACGGCACTCGGTTTGATTCCGGGTGTCGTTTTCTATTTGTAGTGCAGTTTTTTCCTCCACTGCTCTCCCTAATTTGATTTACTGCCTTATCACCGAAAGCCGGATGCTTTACAGTCTCTTCAGCAGCTCTTCCCGCTCTTTTTCATAGCCGGGCTTTCCTAAGAGTGCGAACATATTCTTCTTGTAGCTCTCCACGCCGGGCTGGTTGAAGGGGTTCACACCCAACAGATAGCCGCTGACGCCGCATGCAAACTCGAAGAAGTAGAACAGCTCGCCCAGATAGAATTCGTTCTGCTCCGGGATATGTATCATCAGGTTGGGAACATTTCCATCGGTGTGAGCCAGAACTGTCCCATTCATGGCGCTCTTATTGACAAAATCCATATTCTTTCCTGCCAGATAATTCAAGCCGTCCAGATCCTCCGGTTCCTCCTTCAGCAGGATCTCTTCCCTGGACTCCTCCACAGAGAGTACCGTCTCAAACAGGATCCTAGCACCGTCCTGGATGAACTGTCCCATAGAGTGCAGGTCAGTTGTCAGGTCTACGGACGCCGGAAAGATACCCTTCTGATCCTTGCCCTCGCTCTCGCCGTACAGCTGCTTCCACCACTCGGACACATAATGCAGGCTTGGTTCATAGTTAGCCAGCACCTCCACCGCCTTACCCTTCCGCAGTAAAATATTGCGGATGGCTGCGTATTTCACAGCGTCGTTTTCCGCGAAATCCTGCTCCAGTGCAAGCTTTCTGCCCTCTGCCGCACCTTCCATCAGAAGATCGATATCTGCACCGCTGACGGCAATCGGAAGCAGACCTACCGCAGTCAGTACGGAGAATCTGCCGCCCACATCATCCGGCACGACAAAGCTCTCGTAGCCCTCTGCATCAGCCAGACCCTTCAATGCGCCCCGAGCCTTATCTGTGGTGGCATAGATGCGCTTCGCTGCACCCTCTCTTCCGTACTTCTTCTCCAGAAGCTCCTTAAAGATACGGAATGCGATCGCCGGCTCCGTGGTAGTTCCCGATTTGGAGATGACGTTGACAGAGAAATCCCGGTCTCCGATCACCTGGATCAGGTGTTTTAAATATGTGGAACTGATGCTGTTTCCTGCAAAATAGATCTCCGGTGTCTTGCGGATCTCCTTGGAAACGCTGTTATAGAAGCTGTGCCTTAAGAATTCAATTGCAGCGCGGGCACCCAGATAGGATCCGCCGATTCCGATAACCACCAGTACCTCGGAATCACTCTTGATCTTCTCGGCAGCCTTCTTGATCCTGGCGAATTCTTCCTTGTCATAATCCACCGGCAGATCGATCCAGCCCAGGAAGTCGTTTCCGGCTCCCGTCTTCTCTACCAGGCGCTCCTTGGCATCCGCCACGAGCCTGCTCATATAGCCGACTTCTTCTTCGCTGATAAACGATGCGGCTTTTGCATAATCAAATGTTATCTTTTTCATTTGCTTCACTCCTTGTCTGCATATGCATATTCTTCACTGTAAGATTGCAGAAACCTTTTACATAGTTCTCCCATTTGCAACGGCTCCTGTCCTTACGTATTTTACCAAAGTGTATGCACTTTATCAAGGGAAAAATTCCTGTAACACAGAATTAAACACTTCCTCGTCATCCGGTTCCTGCTCCCGTCTCCGGGCCACAAGAATCTCCCGTTCCCCGTCGGCAAGAAAGCGTTCTCCCCGCTTCATCTCCCGGTTTGGCGTCGGCATACGCTGGCCGTCTCTGGCGGATACCCACTTGGCTTCCCGCGCCGGCTCTGTGTCGTACGGCCTCTCCCGGTCTGATACTTTTTCCCTGGAATTCTCCCATCCGGAATCTGTGCTCGTTTTTTCTTCCTCCGCCTCCTCCGCCATGATTACCCGGAAGTAGTCCTGGATATTCCCCGTAACCATGCCCAGACTGCGGTTTAAGCGCTTCAGTTGGCTATGTATCCGGGTTAGGAGGAATACCGTCAGGATGGTGAGGATCAGAAGTCCCCAGAGTGCGTATTGATCGATAAATTGGAAAATCATTTCTTTCATGGATTGCTTGTCCCCTTTCTTGTTATGAGGTCTATTATCCATGATTTCCTGCACTTTGGGAAGGGGTCTGGAGGCTCTTTTCATCGCATGTTTTTCGCACATTCGACGGCATTCCTTCTATATATAATTCTTTCTGCACAAAACCAAAAAGCCTCCCTGCAAAAGACATTCTTTTCAGAGAGGTTTTCCGTATAACAGTTCAGCCCGCAACACCTGCGATAGCTGAACTGTTCGTGATATCCTATTTCTTATATAGCACCCGAATGGAATTCAAGATACACAGCATCGCCACTCCGGTATCTGCGAAAACTGCCAGCCACATGGATGCAAATCCGCAAAGTCCCAGGATCAGGACTGCGATCTTGACTGCCAGCGCGAAGACCACGTTCTGGGTAGATATGCGCTTGGTGGTCTTGGCAATGGCTAATGCCTGGGGAATGGCCTCCATGGATGATGTCATGAACACCACATCTGCGGCTTCGATGGCTGCATCTGCGCCGCTTCCCATAGCAGCTCCCACATCGGCACCGGCCAGCACCGGCGCATCGTTGATCCCGTCGCCCACGAACATGACCGCTCCGTGGCGATTCCGAATATCCTGAAGACGGTTCAGCTTATCCTCCGGCAGCAGACGGGCGTGTACTTCGTCAATTCCGGTCTCTGCCGCCACAGCCTCAGCATTCTCTGCCGCATCCCCGGTCAGCATGGCAGTGGTGATATGCTGCTGACGCAACCGACGGATAGCCTCCTTGGCATCCGGCTTCAAGGTGTCGGAGATAACCATATAGCCCTCCAGCACACCGTTTACAGCCACGAAGACCTCGGAGCCCATGACCTTCTTCTCATAATCATCTACCGCAATGAGGAACTGATCCATCAGCTTCTTATTTCCGCACAGCACTTCTCCCACAGAGAGCTGGGCACGGATTCCGTGTCCGGGAATCTCTTCCAGAGACGCCGGTGTCTCCAGTGCGATCCCCTGCTCCTTCGCGGCTGTCACAATGCTGACCGCTATGGGGTGAGTAGAATTCTGTTCGCAGCTGGCACATATTCGCAGCAGCTCATCCTTTGTATTTTCACCGGTAGGAACTGTTTCCTGCAGAATAAAGTTTCCCTTCGTGATGGTTCCTGTCTTATCCATCACCACGGCCTTGATGTTGTCCATAGCCTCAATGGCAATTCCTCCCTTGAAGAGGATTCCCTTCTTGGAGCCCGCGCCAATCCCTGAGAAAAATGCCAGCGGCACACTCAGCACCAGAGCGCACGGGCAGCTCATGACAAGGAAGGTCAATGCTGTGTAAACCCAATGATTCCAGTCTCCGGTAAACAGAGACGGAATGACTGCCGTACCCAGAGCCAGCAGAACCACAACGGGTGTGTAGATCCTTGCAAACCGCGTGATAAACCGATCGATCTTCGGCTTGCTGGCGGCTGCGTTCTCCACCGAGTCCAGAATCCGCGTTACCATAGACTCCGACAGGGGCTTTTCCACCCGGATCTTCAACTGTCCGGAGGTGTTGACACAGCCGGATGTCACCGGGCTGTCCACAGCCACCTTCACCGGAACCGGCTCACCTGTAATAGGAGAGGTATCAATACGGCTCTCGCCCTCTACCACAACACCGTCCAGCGGAATCCGGTCACCCGGACGCACCAGAAGGATATCGCCCACATTGGCCTTCGCCGCATCGATTACCTGAACCTCTTCTCCATCCAGCAGGTTCACCACCTCCGGACGCAGATCCACGGCTTCCATGATCTGGCTGCGGCTCCGCTCTACCGCCACATCTTCAAAGTATTCTCCGATGCGATAGAACAGCATAACGCCAACTGCCTCTGCAAGCTGCCCGGTTACCAGAGCACCCAACGTGGCAATACTCATCAGGAAATTCTCGTCAAACACCTGACCCTTTAAAATATTCTTCCCGGCAGTCAGCAGAACCTCGCCGCCCAGAAGCAAATAGGCTGCAATATATATAATAGAAGGAACCAGATTCGGAACCCCGGCGATCCGCTCCAATACTTCTCCGGCAAGGAACATTCCCGCACCGACAAGGATCATGATGAGCTCCCGCCTCTGATCCTCCTTATCCTCTTGGGGCTTCGCCTTGGCTTCCTCCATCTCCAGCACCTTCACCTCCGACTCAATGGAGCTGCAGATTTCCTGAATCTGCGGAAGATACTGCTCCGGCTGCTTCGCCGTGATCCGAAGCTGCTTCGTGGCAAAGGTAATGGTCGCGCTGGAGATCCCATCCAGTTCAGAAATCTTCTTCTCCATCTTTGCCGCACAGTTGGCACAGCCCAGATTCTCAAGAATGTAGATCTTCTTTTTATTTCCGTCCGTCAGGCCGCAAGTACAGGCTTCCAGCGGTTTGCCGCAGGTTGGGCAGACAGCCGGAGCAGCGTTCTCTTCGTCATGGTGATGATGATGGTGCTCATGTTCATGGTCGTGGTCGTGACCGCAGCAGCAGTCATCCTCATGATCGTGATGATGATGTTCATGATCGTGATCGTGGTCATGCTCGCAGCAATTATCGTAATTATGCTCCTCGTTTCTCATAAGTATCCCTCCTAAGGTCGAACATATGAATATCTGTTCATATGTTAATATAATCACAATATTTGCCGTTTGTCAATACCCATTTTCAATTCTGGCAGACTAAATGAATTCTGGCGGACCGAATGATTTCTTCTGCCTCCAGAGCCTCCGCTTTGGTGAGCTGCGGCGTGTCCTTCAGAATATAATCCATTCCGAGATTCTCATACTTTACCTTGCCCATGGCGTGATAAGGCAGCACCTCCAGCTTCTCCACATTGGAAAGCGTACTTAAGAATCGGCCAAGTCCGGTCAGCGCTTCCTTATTAAAAGTGATGCCCGGCACCACCACATGGCGGATCCAAACAGGCTTCCCAATATCATCCAGATAACGGGCAAATTCCAGGATCGGTCGATTGCTGTGCCCCGTCAGCTTCCGGTGCCTGGCATCGTCGATATGCTTGATGTCCAGCATAACGAGATCCGTCACCTCCATAAGCTGAGTGATCCGTCCCATTGCGTCCGACTGTGCCATTACACCCGACTGCAACATTTCTCCCGGTTGCCGGGCGCATAAGCTTTTCCCCGGAAACATGATCCCGGAAGTGTCCAGGCAGGTGTGAATGCCCCTCTCCTTCGCCTTTGTGAAGAGCTCCGTCAAAAATTCCATCTGGAACATCGGCTCCCCTCCGGTAGCCGTGATTCCTCCGGTCCGGTAAAAAGCACGGTTGCGCTCCATCCGGGCAAGAATGTCTTCCACGCTCATCTCCTGTCCATCCGAGACAGCCCAGGTGTCTGGATTGTGGCAATACTGACAGCGCATAGGGCAGCCTTGAAAGAATACCACAAAGCGGACACCCGGCCCGTCCACAGTCCCGAAGGTCTCTATTGAATGAATCCTACCCATAAATGGCTCCTTTATCTACATATCAGTTCAGACCACGCCCATTACTCTGCATAAGTTTTTCTAAGCTCGCTGACGCTCACTAAGAAAAGCTAGTATCGCAAAGGTTACATCCTCTCATGGAACGTCCGCGCAATAACCTCGTCCTGCTGCTCCTTGGTGAGCTTGATGAAATTCACCGCATAGCCGGAAACGCGGATTGTCAGTTGCGGATACTGCTCCGGGTGCTTCTGCGCATCCAGCAGGGTATCCCGGTTCAAGACATTGACGTTCAGGTGATGTCCCCCCTGCTCCACATAGGCATCCAGCATTGCCGTCAGATTGGCCTCCTCCGTTGCCTCCTCCTTGCCGAGTGCATCCGGTACGATGGTAAAGGTGTTGGAGATTCCGTCCTGTGCATCCATGAACGGGATCTTCGCCACAGATGCCAATGAAGCCACCGCTCCGTGGGAATCACGTCCGTGCATCGGATTGGCGCCCGGTGCGAAGGCCTCCCCCTTCTTCCTGCCGTCCGGCGTTGCCCCGGTATTTCTGCCATAAGACACGTTGGAGGTGATCGTCAGTATGGACGTCGTGGGAATTCCACCGCGGTATGTATGATTCCCCTTGATATAGCCGATAAAGGTATGAAGCACCTCTTTTGCGATATCGTCTACGCGGTCATCGTCATTTCCGTATTTCGGGAACTCACCCTCCACCTCAAAATCAACGGTAACACCGTTCTCATCGCGGATCGGCTTAACCTTGGCGTACTTGATTGCAGATAAAGAATCCGCCACCACGGAAAACCCGGCGATACCGGTGGCAAACCAGCGACGCACCTTCTTGTCATGAAGCGCCATCTCCAGCTTCTCATAACAGTATTTGTCATGCATATAGTGTATGATATTCAATGCATTTACATACACGCCTGCAAGCCATTTCATCATGTCCTTGTATGCTGTCCACACCTCGTCGTAATTCAGATATTCGGAGGTGATCGGACGGTATTTGGGACCGACCTGCTTCCCGGTCATCTCATCCACGCCGCCGTTGATGGCGTAGAGCAGGCATTTTGCCAGGTTCGCCCGCGCTCCGAAGAACTGCATCTCCTTTCCGATACGCATGGAGGATACACAGCATGCGATTCCGTAATCATCCCCGTGTATCACCCGCATAATGTCGTCATTTTCATATTGGATCGCAGAATGCCGGATAGAAGTCTGCGCACAGAAACGCTTGAAATTCTCCGGCAGCTGCACGGACCAGAGCACGGTCATGTTCGGCTCCGGTGCCGCACCGATATTGTTCAACGTATTCAGATAACGGTAGGACATCTTCGTCACCATATGCCTTCCGTCCACACCGATACCGCCGATGGACTCCGTCACCCAGGTGGGATCTCCGGCGAAAATACTGTTGTATTCCGGCGTACGGGCAAATTTGATGCAGCGCAGCTTCATAACGAACTGATCAATGATCTCCTGGATCTCCTTCTCTGTATAGGTTCCTTCCCTAAGATCCCGCTCCGCATAGATATCCAGAAAAGTAGAGGTTCGCCCAAGGCTCATGGCTGCACCGTTCTGCTCCTTCACCGCCGCAAGGTATGCAAAATACACCGCCTGCGTTGCTTCTTTTATATTTGCAGCGGGCTTTGAGATGTCACAGCCGTAGATCTTCGCCAGTTCCTTCAACATCTTAAGGGCACGGATCTGCTCGGATAGCTCCTCACGCTCCCGGATCACATCGGAATACATAATGGTACGGGTGGTGTTTAACTGCTCCTCCTTGTCCTCGATCAGACGATCCACGCCGTAAAGTGCCGGTCTTCTGTAATCGCCGATGATGCGGCCTCTGCCATAGGCATCCGGAAGTCCGGTGATGATGTGGGCGGAACGGCAGGCACGCATTTCCGGTGTATAGGCATCAAATACCCCCGCATTGTGTGTCTTCCTATGTGTCGTGAAATATTCCACCACCTCCGGGTCCACATGGTATCCGTTGTCCTCGCAGGCCTTCACCGCCATGCGGATTCCGCCGTAGGGCTGCAGGGCGCGTTTGAAGGGCTTGTCTGTCTGGAAGCCCACAATTTTTTCCTTATCCTTATTCAGATAACCGGGGCCATGGGACGTGATCGTTGAAATGGTCTTCGTGTCCATATCCAGCACGCCGCCGACTTCCCGCTCCTGCTTCGAGAGCTCCAGCACCTGCTCCCACAGATCTGTCGTATCCTGTGTCGGCCCTGCCAGGAAACTGCCGTCCCCATCATAGGGCGTGTAGTTTCTCTGGATAAAATCGCGCACATTGATCTCCCGCTTCCATGCACCGCCTTTAAAACCGCTCCACACTTCTGTTCTTGTCTCTTTCATGATCTGTCCCTCCTACTGTTTGCCCCGCAATCCGTGGCTCGCGTTGCATTTTCCTCTGCTCCCCTTGCGAATAAGCAGACCACAGATTGCTTCGCAATCCGTGGCTCGCGTTGCTCGTCAAATGCACGATCTGCTACTGGAAAGCAAGCTCTCCAGTAGCTGCTCGTTGCATTTTCCTCTGCTTATTCGCGAAAAATGCCCACTGTCCGGGTGATTCGCCCAGACGGTCGGCATTCTCTATGTTATACTCCACGTGGTTCTCCACTGATTCCGTCAGTCATATAACAATTATATCTTACAATATAATTCTGCATTTTGCAATAGGGGGAATTGCACAAATGTGCCTTGATTTTTCCAGCATTTGATTTGCACAATTCACTTCACATACTTCTCAATTAAGCACGTATGCGTCTTGCCTTCCAGACTTATGCTTCGGTAAGACCGGGCCAGTCGGAACCATCTACCGCATTTAAGAATTCATCTGCTATCTCATGATTCGGGATGAAAACCTCACTACTCTTCTTATCATACGCCAGATATCCCAAGTGTACCAATAACGTAAGCACATCATCTTTCGTTGTAAAAGTAGTCATATCATTCTGGAATTTACGAGTGTTTAATCATTTTCGTCATCATTTGACCAAGGCGAAATCATATGGATATCTCCAGTATTCATGTCCATAGCCATATTATCACCCATACGCATTAGCAGATCGCCATCAGAATCGATAGCTATATTGTCGGAGATAGAGCGCGCGAAATCTCCGTTATCGTAATCATAGATATTTTTGCTCATAGCTAGTTTCCTTTCTACTACTAATTTTCAATTATTTCATATTTATCGCAAGACCCTTTTATCCGTCGGACATGAAAACTTAAGCCATTTGCTTTCCAATGCGGAAAATGATTTGATTTTTCCTCGTTGGTATCACGATGGCAAATTATGATATTTTCGAGAACGTCACGGCCTCCGTTCGAAAGCGGCCTGATATGATCGAGCGTCGGATAATACGCACTGTTCGGATTGCCACAAGCCGATTTTTTCATTAACCTTCCTGTGTAATCATAGGCCTCCTGCTTTGCGCCATATACACGATTCCAGACATCAATGGTTTTATACTTTGACATTTTGAGCACCTCCTTTCTGTGGTACTCATATTGTATCAGGGATTACCATCTGTCTCAACGAACCACGTGGTTCAATAATAAAAGATACCCCTCAGAAA
>CAKSAI010000081.1 GCA_934434905.1 uncultured Lachnospiraceae bacterium
GCCTATATCATCCACCCGAAGAATCTGGTAGTGTCTGATGGGGTTACAAAAATTCCACCGTATATGTTCTTTGCTGCATTTTAAGATTGCATAATTTTTTTAAAAAAAGGTATTGACAAATGCTTCCACAAAGCATATAATTCCTATATACTTAGTAGGAAATAAAACACATGCATCCGGGAAGCCAATTATGGCTTCTGTGGAAAACAAAGAAAGTGAGGTTTGTGATTATGGGAAACATTTATAAAGGTGCCATCGAAATGATCGGCAATACTCCTCTGATGGAAGTAGTACGGTTGGAAGAAAGCTATGGCTTAAAAGCAAAGATACTGGCGAAGCTGGAGTATTTTAATCCGGCGGGGAGCGTTAAGGATCGTGCTGCAAAGTATATGATCGAGGATGCGGAAGCGAAGGGACTGCTGAAGGAAGGCTCCGTGATCATCGAGCCCACCTCCGGGAATACCGGTATCGGTCTGGCATCGATCGCGGCGGTGAAGGGCTATCGGATGATCCTCACAATGCCGGAGACCATGAGCGTGGAACGTCGGAATATCCTGAAGGCATACGGTGCAGAGATCGTACTGACCGACGGTACCAAGGGTATGAAGGGAGCCATTGAGAAGGCGCAGGAGCTGGCGGCAGAGACTCCGAACAGCTTTATCCCCGGACAGTTTGACAACCCGGCCAATGCAAGGGCGCATAAGGAGACCACCGGGCCGGAGATCTGGCGGGATACGGATGGAAAGGTAGATATTTTTGTGGCAGGCGTTGGAACCGGAGGAACGGTTACAGGCGTGGGAGCATATCTGAAGGAGCAGAATCCCAACGTGAAGGTTGTGGCTGTGGAGCCCTCCACTTCTCCGGTGCTCTCCAAGGGAACCAGCGGACCTCACAAGATCCAGGGAATCGGAGCAGGCTTCGTGCCGAGTGTACTGGATACGAAGATCTACGATGAGGTAATCACGGTGGAGGGAGACGATGCCTTTGTCACCGGCAAGGAGATCGCGAAGAAAGAAGGAGTTCTGGTGGGAATTTCCTCCGGAGCTGCCATGTGGGCTGCCATTGAGCTGGCGAAAAGGCCGGAAAACGAAGGAAAGAATATCGTAGTTTTACTTCCGGACAGCGGTGACCGGTATTATTCCACCCCGCTGTTCCAGGAAGCAGGGCACTGAACAAACCATTACACGCAATGCTCCAAGGCTTCGGAGCGAATCAGATTGACAGAGAAGAAGGAGAGAAAATTATGAGCGCCAAGATCACAAGAGAGAATCGTAACCTGAAATTTGAGACATTACAGCTGCATGCGGGCCAGGAATCCCCGGATCCGGTGACCGACGCCAGGGCGGTACCGATTTATCAGACCTCGTCCTACGTATTCCATAACAGCGACCATGCAGCTGCAAGATTCGGCTTATCCGATGCCGGAAATATCTACGGGAGACTGACCAATCCCACGGAGGATGTATTTGAACAGCGTATGGCTGCCCTGGAGGGCGGCGTGGCTGCCCTGGCTGTAGCATCGGGCGCAGCGGCCATCTCCTATACCTTTGAGAATCTGGCCCAGGCCGGCGACCATATCGTGTCAGCCCAGAACATTTACGGCGGCACTTATAATTTCCTGGCACATACCTTTTCTCAATTTGGAGTGACAACCACCTTTGTGGATCCCTTTGCAGAGGGAGCCTTTGAAAATGCCATCCAGGATAATACGAAGGCAATCTTCATTGAGACGCTGGGCAATCCCCGCTCGGAGGTCATCGACATTGAAGCGGTGGCGAAGATCGCTCACGCCCACAAGATCCCACTGGTGGTAGACAATACCTTTGGCACGCCTTATCTGGTGCGCCCCATCGAGTACGGTGCGGATATCGTGGTACACTCCGCTACCAAGTTCATCGGCGGTCATGGAACCACCATCGGCGGTGTGATCGTGGACAGCGGCAAGTTTGACTGGGAGGCATCGGGCAAGTTCCCGTCTCTGACAGAGCCGAATCCAAGCTATCACGGCATCAGCTTTACGAAAGCAGTAGGCCCGGCAGCCTTTGTGACGAAGATACGTGCCATCCTTCTGCGTGATACGGGAGCAACGCTCTCCCCATTCCATGCATTCCTGTTTTTACAGGGCCTTGAGACATTGTCCCTGCGGGTGGAGCGTCATGTAGAGAATGCCCTTAAGGTAGTGGAATATCTGAGTAATCATCCTCAGGTGGAAGCGGTTCATCATCCTTCCGTGTCATCCGATAAGAAGCAGCAGGAGCTGTACCGGAAGTATTTCCCCAATGGCGGAGGCTCTATTTTCACCTTCGAGATCAAGGGTGATGCCAGAAAGGCCATGGACTTTATCGACAACCTGGAACTGTTTTCCCTGCTGGCAAACGTGGCGGATGTGAAGTCACTGGTGATTCATCCGGCTTCTACCACCCACTCCCAGCTAAGCGAGGCAGAGCTTGCTGAGCAGGGTATCGCACCCAACACCATCCGCCTGTCCATCGGAACCGAGAATATTGATGATATCATACAGGATCTGGAGGAAGCCTTTAAGGCTGTAGAATAATATGAAAATATCAACCAAGGGAAGATATGCACTGCGTCTCATGCTGGATCTGGCTCTTTACGGGAACCAGGAGCCGGTACGGCTTAAGGATGTGGCGAAGCGTCAGGAAATCTCAATAAAATATCTGGAGCAGATCATATCTGTCTTGCAGAAGGCAGGTTATGTCAAGAGCATCCGGGGAGCCCAGGGTGGCTATCACCTGATGAAAGCGCCGGAGGATTACACCGTTGGCATGATCCTGCGCCTGATCGAAGGGGATCTCGCCCCGGTGGCCTGCCTGGAGGATGAGGTGAACCAGTGCCCCCGGCAGGCATCCTGTGTGACGCTCCGGCTCTGGAAGGAGCTGGATGCGGCCATTCGCGGTGTGGTTGACAAGTACACGCTGGCAGACATGGTGGAGTGGTCGAAGGAAGGGGCGCTGGACTTCGTCATTTAGTTCAGCCCGTACTTCTCCATCCAGTAATCAATCTGCAGAAGATATCCCATCATCTGCGGCCCGGCCATCAGTTGTCCGTACCAGGGCCGTCCGTAATCCTTCGGACTGTCCAGGAACGCCAGCACTTTCTGCCGATCCACGATCTCCAGGATCGGTGCGTGCTTTTGCTTCAATATCTTCCGCAGGCGGTTGGCCAACAGCTTTTCATAGCCCGTATCGTAAGTTTTCGGATACGGGCTTTTTCGACGGAATAAAACCTCCGGCGGCAGGAATTCCCTGCCTGCCTCGATGAGCAGGCTTTTGGTCTGTCCATCCCGACACTTCATTTCCCAGGGGATATTGTATACGTATTCCAGGATCCGGTAGTCCGCGTAGGGAACCCGCGCCTCCAGGCCGCAGTACATACTGCAGCGATCCATGCGGTTTAGGAGGGTGGCCATGAACCAGCGCACCGACAGCCAGGCGATCTGGCGGCGGCGTGCCTCCTCTTCCAGTTCGCCTGCCAGGGAGGGGGTTTCCGCTACGGAGGTCTCGTAGGCAGATCTGGCATATTCTGCAATGTGATGTTCACGAAGAAAATCCTCCCGCAGCAGGGCGGTACGGGGTCCCATATCATAGGACCACGGAAAATTCTGCTGTGCCATCAATTCTTTCTTGTGAAACCAGGGATAGCCTCCGAATATCTCGTCCGCGCATTCCCCGGTCAGGGCCACCGGATGGGTCTTTGCCACCTGGGAGCAGAAGTATAAAAGGGAGGATTCCACGTCCGCCATACAGGGCAGATCCCTGGACACCACGGTATCCAGAAGCCCATCGGCCTGCTCCCGGCTGCCGCATTCCAGATAGGTATGGCTGCTGCCGATGTGGGACACCATAATATCCACAAAAGGCCGATCCTGGCTGGTCTGAAATTCATTGGGTTTAAAATTCTTCTTATTTCCCACAAAATCAAAGGAGAAGGTGGAGAGTTGCCGTCCCTTTTCCTGAAGCTTTTTGCTTAAAATGGCCGACACCAGGCTGCTGTCCAGACCGCCGGAGAGAAAGGTGCAGATGGGGACGTCGGAGACCAGCTGGCGGCTCACGCTGTCCTGCACCAGCCAGGAGACCTTTTCTAACGTCTGGGCATAGGTGTCGGTATGAGGCTGCGCGGTGAGCTTCCAGTAGCAGCAATCGGTAAGACCTCTGGCCTCTGCCAGAAGATAATGTCCCGGCAGCACTTCCTTCATATCGGCAAATACACCGTGGCCCGGCGTCCGGGCAGGACCTAAGCCCAGGATCTCGCACCAGCTCTCCTCATTCAGACGCGGACGCAGCCCGTAAGCAAACAGAGCCTTTGGCTCGGAACCGAATAGCAGGGTTCCTTCCGTTTCCTGATAAAAAAGAGGTTTTACGCCAAGGTGATCCCTGGCCAGCAGCAGGCGTTCTGCACTGGCATCGTATAGAGCAAAGGCGAAGATCCCGTTGAGCTTATGTACGATATCACAGCCGAAGGCCAGATATCCGTTTAAAAGAATCTCCGTGTCGCAGTCCGTCTCCCAGTGGAGCGGAAAGCTCTTAAGCTCATCCCTCAATTCTTTGCTGTTGTAAAGCTCTCCGTTGTAGACGATGGTACAGTGATCCCGCCCCATAGGCTGCCCGCCGCGCAGGGGATCGATCACCGCCAGTCTGGTATGGGCCAGACCGCAGTGAGCGGACAGAAAGATCCCATTGTCATTGGGACCCCGGCGGAGCATACTGTCCCGCATTTTTAAGAGCCGCAGGCCGAAGCCTGCGTCCATGCGATAGTCAAAGTCTGTTTGATAGAAACCTGCAATTCCGCACATAATGATCCTCCTGAAAATTCATTATTTAAGTAAAATGCCTGTGCCGGGCTGGCGATGGCCTGTTGATTTACATAGGGCTTCGGATGACCGGCTGCAGTTGTTTATAGGAAAGCGCCATGTGTATGGTCTCCGGCAGCAGCCCCACGTGGGCTGTCATGGAGTTAGGCTTTCCCTTGAAATTGTCCTGCCCGAAGGGCACAAAATAGATATTTTTCGTATTTAACAGGATCCCGATATTTTTCAGATTCATGCCAAGTGCATCGTTGGTGGACAGTGCGATGACAAGCGGCTTGTTGTTGCGAAGATGGGATTTGGCCGCCATCAGCACCGGCGTGTCGGAGATGCCGTTGGCCAGCTTGGACAGCGTGTTTCCGGTACAGGGGGCGATGACCAGGATATCCAGCATGGCCTTGGGACCGATGGGCTCTGCCGCCGGAATCGTGGTGATGGGCTCCCGTCCGCTCAGCTCCCTGGCTCTGCGCAGGAAATCCTTGCAGCCGCCGAAACGGGTGTCGGTGGAGGCGGAACGCTCCGAGAAGATCGTGTAGAGGTTGGCGCCGGAATCCTTCAGATTCTGTACGGCCTCAAACATTTTCTCGTAGGTGCAGAAGGAGCCGGTAAAGGCGATACCAATATTTTTCTCATGAAAATCAAAATCCATGTGACAACATCCTTTCTGAGATCGATTTGCCAATCAGTTCGCCTGCCGTCTGCGGCATCATGGCTCCGGGAATGCCGGGGCAGCGGATCAGCGCAAGCCCAAGCTCAGGTGCGGTCTTAAGATCGAATCCGAAGGGAGCGGAGGCGATGTCAAACAGCATGCAGTGTGGCGGAAGCTGCGCGAGCTGCTGTCCTGTCAGAACCTGAGCGGGTATGGTGTTGATGATGACGTCGTAATCCAGGGACAAGTCTGTCGAGAAGCCCTGCAGGGTGGCCAGGCCGATGCGTTTCGGGTCATGGTCATAAGCGGTGAGCGCGGCTGAAAAGCCGGAGAGAAGCCATGCAATCTCCTGCCCGCACCGTCCGAACCCCAGGATCAGAAACCGCCGATTTGTCAGAGAGAATGGCGTCTGCGCAATCAGCATGGAGAGAAGTCCCTCTGCGGTGAGCGCAGCGTTGGCCCTTGCCAGTGCTTCGTCCTCCATCAGATCGATAACCGTGACCTGCTTGCGGGCACAGACATCAGAAAAGCTCTCCGGTATCCCTCCTCCCACAAGTGTCTGACCGGGGCGAAGAAGGGCGGCAAGCTCCCCCAAGGCTATCCCGGCAGATTCTTCCGGCATTATTTTGGCAGATTCTTCCGGCATTATCCCGACAGGTTTCGTTGGCGCAGTATATAAGCGCTCCCCGTCCCTGGAAAAAGGCATCGGGCCTAAGATCCAATCGCAGTCGGATATGGCCTCCCTTAGCGATGACACTTCGTGCCCTGTTTTCACCATATATTCCGCCAGATAGTGCTGGCGCAGATCGCCGCCTAAGACGGCAACAGAAGCCTTTGACATATTTTTTCTCCGGAAGCATCCTGCATTCCGAATATTATATTCAGCTTCCGCCTAAAATGTGCCTGCTTTGAAAATCTTTGCGGGATCTTGCCTTGAGAAGCGGCTTGGCGGGAGGTATATTTATAGTATAAGTAACAGGTTAAGTTGCTGATAAAAGGAGGTATGCAGGATGAGGTTCTACAAATGTAATGAATGTAAAAGTGTAGCTATGGAGATCGTTCACGGAGAATGTGCCTGTGAGAAGAATTTTGCGGAGCTTACCGCGAATACGACGGACGCATCCCAGGAAAAGCATGTACCCGTGGTGGAGCGGGACGACAATACCATTACGGTGACCGTGGGCAGCGTGGAACATCCGATGCTGGAGGAGCATTATATCATGCTCATCTATCTGGAGACCTGCAGCGGCGGTATGCTCAGGAAGCTGAAGCCGGGCGACAAGCCAATGGCTGTGTTTGAGATACCCGAGGGTCAGGAACCCAGGGCAGTATATGAGTATTGCAATGTCCACGGACTGTGGAAGGCAGAGATTGAGTAACAGCTGGTAGCCAAAACGACGTTTGATGGTTGGTTTGTCAGCAGAGAGAGGGATCCTTTGGTTATTATAGAGAGCCAAAGGAGCTCTCTTTTTGTGCGCCTTGCGGCGCACATCGAAAAAAGGAGTTTTTTACATTCTATGTCAAAAATACATCCCTAAATAATAAAAAATGACACCCAAATAGCAAAAGAAATCGTATATAATAAATGTAGGATATCCAAAAAACACATGACTAAAAACTAAAACACGTATGGGAGGATTCAAATGAAGAACAAAATGAAAAAATTAGTGCTGCTTGGATTAGCAATCGTTATGGTAACAGGAGTGCTGGCAGGGTGTGGAAACAAACACAGAGAGGAGACGAAAGAGCCGGAGAGTGATGTGAAGTTAGAAGTAGAAGTGATCTATACTGGAGAACCATTGGAACTATTCCGAAAGATAGTAACTGACTTTACAGCAGAGACAGGAATCGAAGTGGAATTGGTTACACCTGGGGCTGACTATGAGACTGTTATGAAGACAAGAATGGGCTCCGGAGAAATGCCGGATGTATTCGTAACGCATGGGTGGTCTCTTGCTAGATATAAAGAATATCTCACTCCCATGAACAACCAGAAATGGTATGACCGTATTGATGAGTCTGTTTTGCCAGTTATCTCTGATGATGATGCTAATATTTATGTGCTTCCGGTTACCCAAATCATTGATGGTATGGTATACAACAAAACCGTGCTGGAGAAAGCAGGTGTAAATCCTGGTGACATCCGTACAATGGATGACTTTAAGGAAGCATGTGAAAAAATTAAGGCTATCGGTGTAACACCGTATTTTGTTGGCGGAAAAGAGAGTTGGACTGCGGCATGTGCTTATAATAAGCTGGCTCCAGGATTCTATACCGCAGAGGGTGCAGCATATTCAGCTGGAGAGTCTCTAATTGACGGGACCTTTGACTGGAACACCAACGGAGCTTATTTGCTGGATTTCATTGCTGAAATGGTACAGAAGGGCTATTTTAACACCGATTTTGTCACAGCAGACAGCGCGGCGACGCTGGCCGCGCTGGGGGAAGGGAGAGCAGCCTTCAGTACAGATTGCGAAATTGTAAAAGTACTAAACGTTGCACCGGATGCAAAGATAGGAATGCTTCCAACTCCATCTACTTCCAAGGATGGTAAGTCTTTATATGCTATCGGAGAAGGAAGTTGCTTCGGTATCTGGAAAGACAGTAAATGTATGGAAGCGGCAGAAAAATTCCTAAATTATCTTGCTACACCAGAAATTGCTAATCGTATTATGGAAATCGATGGCGGACTTCCTGCCTTAAGTGGCATGAATACTGATAATATTACCTATCGAGAGTTCAAAGAAAGTCAGGCTCTCTTTGGAGATGATCTTTGCTATGACAATGTATTTGATCGTAAGTATTTTCCAAACGGTATGTTTAATGCAATGGGAGATGCTGTGATTGAAGTATTCATGAACCCAGACAAAACCGGTGTGGCAGCAGGTGTCGAAGTCTTAAGGAGTACTTACGCAGATAAATATGAAGCAACAGAATGATGAACAGCAGGACAATCAGCGGCGGAAGTATCCGCTGCTGATTGGGAAAGCGGGCATAAAATGAAGAAACGGACAGTAAAAATGAGTGGTTTTTATATACCGGCAATTTGCCTAATGTTGTTTTTTGTAATAAGGCCTTTTTGTGAAACAGTTTATATATCCTTGTGCAAATGGAACGGATATTCGCCGGCTAAAACTTTCATAGGAATTAAAAATTATATGGATATGTTATCAGACAGACGACTTTTTACAGCGTTTGTCAACACGATCATATATGGCTTTGTTTCTACAGTATTGCAGAATATCATCGGATTAGCAGCAGCACTGTTCGTGAATTCCCGTTTTAAAGGTAATAACCTGGTACGTGTGGTTATCTACATGCCTATCATGATATCCAGCCTGATTATGGGGTATATCATGTACTTTTTTCTGACCTATGACAACGGCGTGCTCAACGATATTATGGCAGTATTCGGAAAGGAACCGGTGGACTGGTTGGCGAATGGAAAAACGGGAATATTTTTTATAACTTTGATCAATACATGGCAATATGCAGGATACTGCATGATCATATACCTTTCCGGTCTCCAGAACATTCCGCAAATGTATAATGAAGCAGCCTCCATTGATGGTGCCGGACGATGGGAGCGTTTTCGTTATATCACGTTTCCCATGTTGATACCGGCGATTGCAAGTGCTGTCATGACAAATTTAATTGGCGGACTGAAGCTCTTTGAAGGAATTATTTCGCTTACAAACGGCGGCCCCAACTATGCTACTCACTCTATGATGACATATTTGAATAGCCAATATTTTCAGTCTGAAAAGGCGGGGTATGCGTCAGCGATCGGTATAACAACCTTTGTCATGATTATGATAGTCTCTCTTATCAGCAATCGTTATTTTGAAAAGAAGACCATTGAAAGCTGAAGAAAGTGGAGAAAACGACCAGATGAAAGTAATGACATTGAAAAAAAGTAGAAAGAATAATTGGTGGAAATATCTTGTTACCCTGGTGATTCTGGTGATTTATCTGTTGCCAATCTATGTAATAGTGATGACATCCTTAAAGCCAATGACAGATAATTCTTCCAGATTGGTTCCTCCTACGGAATTCTATTGGGAAAATTACAAAAAAGTATTTGAAATCAGTAATATAATAAATGCCATGAAGAATTCCAGCATTATTACACTTGGAACGGTGGCTATTGTAGTGATTGCAGGGTGTTTTGCAGCATATCCTATGGCAAGATATAAAAACCGCTTGAGTAAAATCGTGAAAACATTTGTACTTGGTGTTATGATGGTGCCGGGAATGGCCATGGTTGTGGGGATTTATTCCACACTGGTGTCTATTCATGCCATATCTACCTACTGGGGGATTATTGCAGTGGGGGCAGCATTTGGACTGCCTATGTCCATTTACATGTATTCGAACTTCATCGATTCCATATCGAATACGCTGGATGAAGCAGCTTATATGGATGGCGCAGGAGTGGTACGGACATTTTTTCAGATAATTCTTCCACAGTTAAAGCCAGTGACCACTTCCGTTATTCTTATGCAGGCTGTTACAAGCTGGAATGAATACGGCTATTCACTCTATATCTTACAAAAAAAGGAAATGTATAATATTACATTAACTGTAAAACAATTTTTCGGGGAACAGTTGCGAGATATAAATGGAGCAGCGGCCTGTGCTGTTGTTGCAATTATTCCGGTAGTTATTGTTTACCTGTTTTTACAGAAATATTTTGTCCAAGGAACAATGGACAGTGCAGTAAAAGGCTGACACAAATATACGAGGAGGATGAATATGAAAAAAATAGCTTTTATAGGCGCAGGAAGCGTTGTATTTACAAGAAGTCTGGTGCGGGATTTGTTGACCTTTCCAGCATTTCAGGATGCCATTATTGCCCTGATGGATATTGATGAAGAGAAGCTCATGTATGCCACAAAATCAGTGGAAAAAATTATTGTTTCAGGAAATTATGCGGCAAAAGTAATCTCTACAATGAATCGTGTAGAAGCTTTAAAAGACGCAGATGGAGTAATAAGTACCATCAATGTGGGGGATATGAGCATTTGGCAACATGATATTGTCATTCCAAAAAGATATGGTGTGGACATTTGTGTGGGCGATACCAGAGGACCGGCAGGAATCTTCCGTATGCTTCGGACGCTTCCGGTGATGCTGGATATCTGTAAGGATATTGAGACTTACTGTCCGAACGCTGTCTTTTTAAATTACACCAATCCTATGGCAATGCTTTGCCGAGGAATGCAGAGCGAGACAAAAGTAAATGTGACAGGTCTTTGCCACAGTGTACAGGGAACTGCCGAAATGCTGGCAAAATGGATTGGAGCCGATGTAGAGGATATCACTTACACTTGTGCCGGAATCAATCATCAAGCCTTTTATCTGCAGTACAAGTGGAAGGGGCAGGATGCTTACCCTTTGATTAAAAAGGCTGTGGAGGAGCATTATCAGGAAGAGATTGTTAGAAACGAGATGTTCCGTCATCTGGGTTATTATGTGACAGAGTCAAGCGGGCATGCTTCCGAAT
>CAKSAI010000082.1 GCA_934434905.1 uncultured Lachnospiraceae bacterium
TATCTGATATCTGCATTTTCCATATCCGCTCCCTATTTCGCTGCGATCACATCCTGCATATCGTAATATCCTGCCGGCTTTCCACTTAAGAACTTCGCCGCCTCGATGGCTCCCTTGGCAAAGATACTTCTGGAATATGCGGTGTGGGTAAAGGTGATCACCTCATCGGTTCCGGCGAAGATCACTTCGTGTTCTCCCACAATGCTGCCGCCGCGCACAGACTGGATCCCAATCTCCTGCTTGTCCCGCTTCTTCCGTTCCTTCGTCCTGTCATACTGATAGACATATGCATTGTCCAGCGCCTCATTCAAGGAGTCCGCCAGCGCCAACGCCGTTCCGCTGGGAGCGTCCAGCTTCTGGTTGTGATGCTTCTCCACGATCTCCATGTCAAAACCCGCCGGAGCCAACACCTTGGCCGCCTTCTTCAGCAGATCCATCAGCATGTTGATCCCCAGGGACATATTGGCGGATTTCAGCACTGCCACCTTCCCGGAAGTCTCTCTTACAGCCTCATTCTGCTCCTCAAAGAGTCCTGTGGTGCATAGAACCACCGGAATCTTGTGCTCCACGCTGTAGGAAAGCAGCGCACCAACCGCTGCCGCCGAGGCAAAATCAATGATAACGTCTGCCTCCACATCGCAGTCCTCTATCTGCTGAAATACCGGATACTCGTTTCTGATGTGATCGGAAATATCGATTCCTGCCACAACCTGAACCTCCGCATCCTCCCGGCACAGCGCTGTAACTACCTGTCCCATCCTCCCATTACATCCGTGTATGATGATCCTTGTCATAATGTACCTCCTTATAGAATTCCAAACTCCTCCATGGCCTTCCGTAACTGTGCCACATGCTCCGGCTCCATCTCGCACAACGGCTCGCGGAGAGGTCCTACCTCCCAGCCCATGAGATTCATGGCTGTTTTCACCGGGATCGGATTGACCTCACAGAAGAGTGCATCGCACAGTGGCAGCGCTTTCAACTGCATGTCAAGAGCAGTCTTGCGGTCTCCATTCAGGTAATTCATAACCATATCATGTGTGAAACGCGGTGCTACGTTGGAGAGAACAGAGATCACACCGATTCCGCCTGCCGACAGCAGCGGGATCACCATGCCATCTTCCCCGGAATACAGCTCTGCCTTGCCGTCGGTCAACTGGGTAATGCGAAGCGCATTGGTGACATCTCCTGTCGCTTCCTTGATTCCCACAATATTGTCCACCTGATTGATCAGCGCTGCCACCGTGGCCGGCTGGATATGACATCCGGTACGACTGGGAACATTATAGAGAATGATGGGCAGGTCCACCGACGCCGCGATCTTGGTATAATGGTTGAGCAATCCCTTCTGGGTAGCCTTATTATAGTAAGGCGTCACCAGCAGAAGTCCGTCTGCTCCCGCCTTCTGCGCCGCCCCGGATAGCTGAATCGCTGTCTGCGTGCTGTTGGATCCGGTTCCGGCAATTACCGGGATCCGCCTGTTCACCATGGATACCGCAGCCCGAATACACTCCACATGCTCTTCTTCCGACAACGTGGAGGACTCTCCCGTAGTCCCCGTAATGATAATGGCATCCGTGCCATTGGCAATCTGATCATTGATGATCTCTTCCAGCTTGTCGAAATTCACTTCATAATTGTCCTTCATCGGCGTGACGATTGCAACGCCTGCTCCCTTGAAAAGTGCCATTTTTCTTTCCTCCTAAAATAAACTCGGGATCCCCGTCCCATGAAAGCGGATCTTCCTGCGCGAATCAGCAGAATAAGAACCGCTGCCTTCCGGAGCGGTTCTAAAGGTTCTCGATATCAGACAAGGGTTACTCCCTCCGTACTCTCTCTTCCTCTCGATAGCGCCCCATCCGGAATCATGCACCAGATGACAGTCACAGGATTATTCACCCTGTGCCCAAGAAGCCCTTCGCTGTAAAAGGACCCTTTCGGCGTTCTCCCCCTTCTCCCATCTTCGTCTGTGCCAGCCACATCCAACGGGATACTCATGAATCACGCAACCTCTATCTTAAATTTTCTTTTCCAACTTAGACCAATATACCATTTCCGCCGTTCATTGTCAATGACACATTACATCTTTTCCGGCTGGATCTTGTATATCTCATCCGCATAATCCCTAAGCTTCTCATCCATAACGCGTCCGGTGAAGATGATCTCCGTGTCCTCCGCCTTTACCTGCAGCAGGGATTCCAGATCCTCCATGGTGATCACGCGCTTATCCAAAAGCCCCAGGAATTCATCCAGGATCAGAATGTTGCATTCCCCGGTCATCAATACCTTCTTGGCGAAATTGAACCCATTCTTAATATTCATGGATTCCTCTTTCTTCTCCTCCTCCGACAACAGATTAAAGTTCTCCTGAGACTTCTCGAACCGGAAAAACTTAATCTCCGGCTCCAGACGGCGAATGAAGGATATCTCATCCTCATTCTTTCCCTTCAAAAACTGAATGATGATCACACTCTTTCCCTGACTGGCAGACCGGATGGCGTGCCCCAGCGCAGACGTGGTTTTCCCCTTCCCCTCACCATAATATACGATCACATTCCCTTTACTCATCCATTTACCTCTTTCTCGCAGGGCATAAAATCCTGGTAAGCATCTGCTTTTTACCAGTTTTATCTAAAATATCATATTTTTGGCGAAAAAGCAATATTATTCCAAGTATTCGATTTTACTGACCGAAACCTCATAAGCGATCCGCTTCTGTGTCTCAGTCTCTCCGATCTTCTTCAGATACTCTCTGCTCTGGATTCTTCCAAACACCTGAACATGCCCGCCTATCTCAAACCCGGACGCATATCTGGCGTTCCTGCCCCAGCAGATACAGGGAATATAATCCGACTTTCCATAAGAACGGTTGACTGCGATCAACAGATCTGCAATCTCACGCCCCAGCGGAGTCTTTCGGTATATGGGATCCTTGCATATGTAACCATCCAGAAATATCTCATTACTCTTGTCGCCATCCGGCATCTCCTCAACGAATTCCAGTTCCCGCACGAACACGGAGAGCACCAGCCTGTTTTTCTTCTCCTCGTGCCTGTTGTAGGAACGGAACTGTCCGGTAACGCGGATAACGTGTCCGATATAGCTCTGTTCCGTATCGATCAGCCTCTCGGAAACCATTAGCGGAATGTAATCTGCAAAATTGCTCAGGCGGTTCACCGCCACATCCACCATGTAAAAGCCCTCTCCAAATACCTCGTGGCTGTATCGGAAATCCGATACGATCTCTCCGGTGATGATCACCTGATTGTTTTCAAAAATTTTATCTGCCATGAATTTCTTCTCCTTCCTCCTGCCTGTGTCCCTGTGACCAGACTTTTTCGTACATCGACGGCATATCGATTCACTGTGCATTATACTTATTTATTACTATTCCGGAATCGGGGATTCTAGAACCTCGTATTTCTCCCCAGCTCTCTGTAAGAATAACAAAATCGAAAAAAGAATTTTCGCACTTCATGTCGATAGTGTAAAATAGATTTTCCGCCTGCCGTCATTCTAGCAAAGCGGAGTATAGTTTTAAAAACTACCCCTTTACGAATGAGGCTTTTTCCGTTACAATCATTATACACCTAAAAAAGCAGTTTGTGTGCTTAAAGTTTGTTAAAGAAGGAAGGAATTTAATTATGGCTCAGAACCCGGTTATCACCATTGAAATGGAAAATGGCGATATCATGAAAGCAGAACTGTATCCGGAAATTGCCCCCAATACAGTCAATAACTTTATCCACTTAGTCCAGAATCATTTTTATGACGGACTCATCTTCCACCGCGTCATTCGCGGCTTTATGATCCAGGGCGGCTGCCCGGACGGCACCGGCATGGGCGGCCCTGGCTACGGGATCAGGGGTGAGTTCGCCCAGAACGGCTTCGCCAACAGCCTGGCTCACACCGAAGGGGTACTGTCCATGGCTCGGGCAATGGCTCCCAACTCCGCCGGCTCCCAGTTCTTCATCATGCACAAGGCTGCTCCGCATCTGGATGGCTCCTATGCTGCATTCGGCAAGATCATCGAAGGGATGGATATAGTGAACCGGATCGCTGAGACAAGCACGGACTACTCCGACCGTCCCATGAAGCCCCAGGTCATGAAGCAGGTGACTGTAGAGACCTTCGGCACGGAGTATCCCGAACCGGAGAAGTGTTGACAATCCCTCTCCCGGAAACTGCTCACATCAACCGTGGGCGTTTCCGGGATAACATTCCGGGATAACATTTCCGAGACAGCACTCCCTTTACCGGCAGCTTCCAAACTGCCGGTAAAATACTTTCAGCCCATCTGCATTCCGATATCTGCCAAATCCATTGTCCCGCACAAATTGTTTCACTTCCTGCACCTGCTCTCTCGTAAATGTCCAGGTTTCCGTCCCATCCGCTTGCTCCTCCGCATCAACTGTCTGTCTTCCGTCTTCCTGCACAGGTTGTTCGCGCATCGCCTGCTTCGTCAGCGCACGATCCAGCACCGTCCGGTATGCTTCATTGACTTTCCAGATGGAATTCTCCATAAGCCCTCCGCCACGGGGTGAAACATAATCCGCTCCATCGCGGTAAAACCTCCCGCTTATGAACCGCACATGGGTCGTTTCGGTGACTTCCCGCGGTGTGGTATCCACGATATATACCGTCACCTGCTCCGTAACCCGGCTGCCCGCACTGTCAACTGCCTCATACGTAACGGGCAGCTCCGCTTCTGTCGTCAATCCGGTGTAATCCTCGGCACGGTAGCCGACAACCCGCACATGCTCCCCATTTGTCAGGATTCCATCCTCCCGGTCTGTCGCTGTCACCCGCTCCAGCAGCTTCTGTTCGGTAATCTCTCCCCGCGCAGCCTGCCGCAAAGTAAAGTATCGATCCTTCGCTGCAATGGACGGATACTGATCCCATACAGCCGTAAATACGGTGTCTCGCTCTAAGTTCACCGTTTCCTTCGCCCTAAAGCCATCTCCATCCTCATCCCGCCAGCCGACAAAGGCATGATTCTCCCGTTTTGACCCTTGCTCCAGTATAAATTCGGGATTCCAATACATGCCCGAGGCATTCTGAAACTGCTCCTTTGTCTCCCCGGGAATCAATCTCTCGGAAAGGCCCGTGTCATAGCTTATCGTGATGCTTCTTTGGTATACCGCATACAATCGGATGTCCTGCTCTCCCATCACACAGGAGGACAACACATCCCTGGCACTCGGCTCCGCACTCCAGCCGATATGCGTCCAGCCTTCCTTACCTGCCTTCACCGTGAGATCAACTGCTTCGCCCCGCACCACCCTGGCCGTCTCCTTCTCCACTGTATTTTCTTCGCCTGCCTGATACCAGACCGTATGGATATACGGCTTCCAATCGACGTTCAGCCGAATGCCGCGATAGCTCTCGAAGGAATGGCCGGGAAACATACTCTTAACCGTCTGCCAGTGCCCTTCTTCCTTCAGATGAAACACCATCCCCTGTTCCGTCACATTCCCGAAACCATCCTCTTCAATGCTTCCCAGATTCCTGTTTCCCTGCCGGATAACGAAGATGGCATCCATGGTGATCTCCACGCTGCCGCTCTCCAGGATCTCTGCAAAGCCCTGTCTGCCGACAGCCAGCCGACAGATATCAGATAACGTAATGCGATACAGGTTATACCAGTATCCTCCATCCTGCACCGCTGCACCCGGCACCTCCTTTAACACACCGCCCCGCTTTACAGCGAGACCCACCTGTCTTCCGCTGCCCTTTATGCAGATATCAAAGCCTGCCGCCGTATAGCGCAGTCCCCCGCCAGAGGATGCTTCTTTCCCTCTTGTGGCAAAGTAGATATCTCCGTCCAACACCTTTATATGACTGCTCTGTCCGTTGGTACTCTCATAAAATTCTTTTGCATTTGCATAATCCGCAGATGCCCTGGCTCTGACAATTCCCGACGGTAATATGTCTGAAAGCAATATGCCGGAAAGCAATATTCCTGAAAGAAATATTCCCGTCAGGAACAAAACAAGTCTCCCTGCATACAATCCTCTTTTCCCCATAATTTTGCATCCTTCCTCCCTATTTTTATTCCGCCCTGTTTTTATTTCTCCCTGTTTCTCATCCATTCCTTATTCCGCCCGCCTTACTTACGCGCTGTCCTTAACACTGCTCAAGGATTACCGTTCCTGCTCAAGAATTACCGTTCCTGCGGCTGTCACCCTTCCTTCTGTTCCAATGGGATGCCGATAGGTAAGAACTGCCTCCGCCGACAGCAATCCTTTCTCATGATCCGCCTCCAGAATATGGACCGTGACCTGGGAATTGCTGTCGATCTGCTGTAAAAAACACTGAAGAAACAGGGACTTCAATTCCTCATCACTCTCCGGCGCAATGTCGCCTCCCTGCTTCACCTGCTCCATCGCAGTCTTAAGCCCACAAGCCAGAGCATCATCCAGTTCCTCCTGACGGATACTCCGACCATGCAGCGTATACAGCGTCAGCACCAGTATTCCTGCCAGAACAAAGGAACAGATTCCAATCACAACATTCTTCATCTGCTCACGCCTCCTCCACCGGAACGGCGATCCTTCGTACTGCATATCTGCCATAGGGGCCGATGACTCTCAGCTTCACCACATAACGCCCACTCTGAGAGAAAATAAGCTCGCCGCTTTGCCAGTCACCGTCTGCTGTCTTCCCGTCCCCACCGATAATGTCCAGGATCTCCACTGAAAATTCTTCTGTTTCCGATGCATACTTCCATGTATCCTCCTCGTTCTGTCTCACCCGAATGTGGGCCGGAAACTGATATGTCTCTCCGGCCAGATACACCGTATCATCCGTCTCCACCTGCGGCGCCGGAAGCTCCATCAGCCGTGCAAGACGCATCCCGTTTTCTGAAACCGCTATCCGGCTCTCCGCCCGCTCTGCCAGGGCACTCCCCATCGACTTCATATCCAGTCCGCCGATATTGCCAAACAGAACAGAAAAGCAGAATAAAACCGTCACAGCGCTCATAAGTAATCGGATAAGCTGTACTGTCGCTTGTTTCATGATCTCCCTCCTGACTGTTCAGCCGCACAAGGCTTCCGCCATGAGCAGCAGCGCACCAGCCAGCATCCCATTGGTCATAATATCCACCAGCATGCGCAGTATCCAGATAGCTGCCAAGCCGTCTATCACGACCCACAGCATCGTCTCCAGCATCTCTTTTACTTCCACAAATATCTCCTCCTTTAATAGCCGGATATCGCCAGCAGAAAATCCCAGAAGCTTCCCAGCAGAAAGCTGAAAAGCAGCGCTGCCGCTACCGTTTCAAGAATATTCGCCACCATTTTCTCCATTTCTTCCTCCGCCTCGCTTTTGATTTAAAAATCGCTCCGCTGCCATAAAGTTCAGCCCGCACCATTCGCCCGTAATATATGCGATGCTGAACTGTTGCCTATACAATAATCTTCTCCTTCACCTTCCACTGCCGTATCCCAAGAAGCGGTATGCGGTAGAGATACTCAAGGCGCACCAGCGCATACTTATGCTCCGCATACACCGGGCTGTCATACACCTCCACTTCAAGCACATATCCATTCTGCTCCGCTTCACTGACACACTGGCTGATGATATCCTCACTGTAATCACTCTCCCCGATCACCACTGACACCTGCTGCATATAATTTCCTGCAGCCGTGATATCCACATTTGCCGATATAATAGATACCCCCATAGAAGCGATCAATATGATCACCGCGAAGGTAAGAACTGTCTTCCAGATTGATTCCATACACCCTCCTAAATCATCGTTGTGATACTTTGGAAGATCACAAAAATCAGCGCAGCGGCATATCCCATCATGCACACCATGATCGGCACGGTGGGAATCAGGTAATACGCCGAGAACATATCTTCCTTGCGCTTAAGCTTCCGCTGCTCCGCTTCCTCAAGCATACCAAGACTCAATTCCATAAGAAGCTCCATTGCCTCCGTCTCACCGCTCATGCCGGTACTCACTGCGTACAGATAGCGCATGGCATTTTCCACCTGCGGGATCTGAAGCTCTGCCAGAAAGGACAGATATGCCTCCTGGGATGCCGGATCCTCCTTAAGTGTCCTGCTCATGGCCTTCAATTCCTCTCTCAGAACCGGCGGAGCCTTCTCGATGGACAAGAACAGCGAAACCGCCACATTCTCACTCTGCATAAGCAGAAGAACATCAAAGAGCCACCCCGGAAACACCCGTCTCACCTCGGATCTGAGACTCACAAGTGCCAGCATACCGAATGGATACCTGAATAAAGACCTCTTCTCCTGAAGCCTCCTGACACGGCCAAATCGCGCTCTCACCTGCTGCTCTGACATAGGCTTCGGATCCGCCAGCATACTCTGCCCCAGCTTCCGGTCAAGCCTTCCATACACCACAAAAAAGAAGACGATCAGCAGCATATTTACGCCCTGCACCAGCGGAAGATTAAGAATCTTCAGTTCTTCCGGGAACTGACGCAGCATAAATATACAGATCAGAATCAAAAAGGCATACTCGATGGCAACCAGATTTCTTGCCATACATGCGGTCTGCCGATACTTGACCGAGGACTTCTCCCAGGACTGTCGCATACATTCCAGAAGCCGGAATTCCCGATTGCAGCTACCGCCGCGGCTCTCTGCTTTTCGCAGGAAATCATGAAGGGTGCGCACCCGCTCACAATCATACTTCTCCCGGATAAGCGCAAGCGCTTCCTCCTCCGCCAATTCCGGATCTGCCCCCTGTTCGATCATACATGCCGCCCTTGTCAGGAGCTGGCGCACAGAGCCCTTGGGGAAGATATCCCTGGTGGCACGCAAGGCGGTAAGTATCTTCCCATTGTCCGCAAAAGCCTGAACCATATGGGCCAGATATGCATTGACATCACGAAAACGCTGCCTCTCACAGCAGCTTCTCCTGTAATTGCGGTACAGGCTGGGCGCCTGCAGCAGACACAATGCTGTCCCAGCCAGCAGATATCCCGGCCGAAGCTGCAAGCCTGTCCCAAACAGCAAACAAAATGCCAGGATCAACAAAACCTCTGTCAGTATTCCTTTCTTTGATTTATGTAACTTCCAATGCCTTATTTTTCTCTCCATTCCTTCTCCTATCCCCCATCATCTGGTCTTTCGTGCCTCCACCTGCACATTATGGAAAATATCCTCCTGCCCGCAGCCCTCCCGGATCCTTCGGCGCAAAAACTCCGGGATCCGCTCTTCATGCAGAATTCCATCCTCCACCGGCAGCACATATCCGTTTCGCTCATTTTCTCTGAAATAAAAGCAGACCTGCCAGATCCGGTGTGCTGTCCGGCCACCCTCCTGCTCCTGTTCCTTTAAAAGTACGCCAATCCCCACATCGGAATAGACCTGATTCACCAGACGCTCCGCATCCTGACGACTCTCCAGCATATTTAAGATCCGATCCGGGATCCGCCGTGCATCGTTTACATGCAGTGTAGTCATACAACTGACGCCATTAGACCAGCTCTCAAGGAGATAACGCACCTCCCGCGACCTCGTCTCCGCAATCATGAGCCATTGTGGATTCAGCCGCAGGGAGACAGCGACAGCCTCCCCGTAATCCTCCTTCGAATGCACCTTCAGCTCCACACAGTCCTTGCCGGGATTGATGTCCCCATAATGCCATTCCCGCAGATCCTCCACGGTGATCACCTTCTCATGGGGCCGGATGAAGCTGCTGAAGAACTTTGCCGCCTCCGTCTTCCCCTGCCCCGGTTCCCCGCAAAATACGAAGTTAAATCCCCCAAGGACACAGTTCACCAGCAGGTGCATGACCCGTTCCTGACAATACCCCGTCTCCAAAGCCTCCTTCGCCGTAAAACGCAGCCTTGGCAGCGACTTTCGGATGCTCATACTGCGCCCGGAAACAGCAAAGGCTTCATGTACAAATGTGATCCGAAGCGTATCTGTCTCCGCACTTAATACCGTATTCGCCCGGTTGAAAGGCCTGCTCTCATGATTGGCTACCAGCAGGGAGAAGCGCTCAATAAACGCTCCCGTAATCTCCGGATCCTCCACCGGCCTTCGGATAAATCCCGCATACTTGATCCACAGCCGTCCGCTGTCCCAGTCGATGTTGGTGATCTCATCACGGCAGATATACTTCCAGAGCGGCCCAAACTGGCGCTTCGACAGACAAAACCCTCTCTTTTCTTCCTCCATCAATTCATCATCCCCAATGCTTTCTCATATATCGCTGTAAAAATATTTCTGATAAATCCTTCAAAAATCCCGCCTTCCGACATAAAGTTCTGCATCATCTTTATCATCAGAAATCCTATGACTGCGGCTAATGCCACTGCTACCACGATCGTCACTACATCTTTCGCTTCCATATGTACCTACCCTTTCTTTCATTTTGGACGCACTTGTCCCTTGCTTCTAATCTTGTTGGGGAATTCATTTGATTTAAATAACTCTGTGTAAACAGAAAATTAAGATACATCCATGATAAACGCTGAATCCGAAAATGTAAATACCTTTTTTGCGTTTCCTGCATTTTTGTTAAAAATGACAAATTTACGGGGATCCCAGACGTCCAAAAACGCCGGAACCCCCGTAAAATGGGCTTTAAATATTCACAACAAGTGTGTCATACCCCATCTGCCGCAGCCGATTCTGCAGAGACACTGCCATCTCCAGGGTGGGTTCGATCCCCACGATCACCGCATAGTAGTTTCCCTCTTTCCGTATCTGTACCGTATAGCCCATGTCCTGGAGCTGCTGCTGTAAGTACTGGGCGTTGGAAAAGTATTGGAACAATCCCACCTGTACGCCAAACCTGCGCTCCGGCTCCACAGTCGCTTCCCGGATCCCTTCCTGGATGCCTGTGGCAATCGCCTCGGCGATTCGGTCGAAGTTCTCGTCAAAGA
>CAKSAI010000083.1 GCA_934434905.1 uncultured Lachnospiraceae bacterium
GTGATGCTCACACCATTTGATGAAGAAAACAAGATAGATTTCCAGTCTTTGAAAAAACTTACAGATTGGTATATTCAATCCGGTGCCGCTTGCCTGTTTGCAGTTTGTCAGTCCAATGAAATGTTTTATCTGGCAGCGGAAGAGCGCATTGCGTATGCAAAATTTGTGAAGGAGCAATCCTCAGTTCCGGTGTTTGCGGTGGGAAATGTTGAGACGAACCGGGAAAAAGCTCTGGAAGAGATTTATGGATTGATGGAGGCAGAGATTGATGGAATTGTTCTGATCACGAATACCTTTGGTCCGGAAGAAATGAAAACGGAACAGTGGCGTGAGGCTGTGGAATGGTATCTTGCAAGAATACCTGAGAAAATCACATTGGGATTATACGAATGTCCGGTGCCATATAAACACCTGATCAGTGACGAAGAGTTGCGGTTTCTTGTGGATACAGGCCGTTTTTCATTTTTAAAGGATACCTGCTGTGACACGGCGATGATACGAAGACGGCTTGAAATCATAGGTGATGCACCTTTCAGCTTGTTCAATGCCAATTCAACTACATTGCTGGAAACTTTGAAAGCAGGAAGTGCAGGGTTTTGTGGAATACTGGCTAATTTCAATACACGTCTTTGCGTGTGGCTGTGTGAGAACTGGCAAAAATATCCCAGGGAGGCAGAGTATGTGCAGTCGGTGTTGGCTGTGGCTTCCAAGTTCGGGGATGATACATATCCGGTGAATGCCAAGGCCTACCTATGCGAAAAGCATATCTTGGAAACGGATGTTACAAGGGTGAAGGATTCTTCTATATTGAATCGCCTGAATCTGGAGGATCTGAAACAGCTATCTACGCTTTTTGCATGTACAGAGGAGCAGATTTTAGGTGCGGCAGAAGGGAGGTTTTCATGAAGATCGTTTTGAGAAAAGCAGTGGAGAGCATGCTTGTGTTGTCTTTCCTGTTGATTCTGGTAACCGGCTGTGAACAAAAAGGAACACAGGTGAAGACTACCGCAGACCCGGTTCCCGACGTGAAGCCTGTGATTTCAGCGGAGGAAGCGGCCGCGAGGATCAATAATGATTCAGAATACGAGCCTGCAGAATTAAAAACAGAGAAGCATATGATATACACTGCGACATCTGATTGGCAGTATGCCCACCATCCCCATATTGCATATTTTGATGGCAGGTTTTATGCGATATTTTCGGCGGCACCGGTGAATGAGGAGGATCCGGGCCAACGTATTATGCTCTCCGCTTCGGAGGATGGAGAAAATTGGTCAGAGGCCATTGTGCTGGTGGAGCCTGAAGAAGTGGATGGTGTAGCCCAGGTGCTTATGCCCTGCGGTTTCTATACATATGGCGATAAGCTGAAGGTCTATTACAGTTCTTTTGAGTGGTCAAAGGAATCGCTCCAGGAAGGAAATTTACGTCCGCTGGCAGAGGATGGCAAGCTCACGCTCAAGGGATATGGACTTATATCTACGAAGGATGGAAATAAATGGGAGAAAGAAGAGATATCCTGCGCAGCCGGAGGCAATTTCGGGCCGATTGAGGCGGCAGGAGGGAGACTGATCATGGCGGGAGCCTCTACCCATGCATATACAGATGAACTTTCCGGGAATCACTGGAAGTTTGGTGTCGTAGATACGGTTCCTGCATTGTCCACGGGTGGTGCAGAGATTATTACAGAGGGATCCTTCTATCAGACGGAGGATGGAATCATTCACATGATGCAGCGATCCAATACCCGCCACCTCTACTGTGCAGAAAGTTATGACAATGGGGAGACATATACGGCAGCATATCGGACCGGCTTCACGGATGATTATTCCAAGTTCCGGTTCGGAAAGCTTCCGGATGGACGGTATTTCTATGTGGGAAACTGCGAATATACAGGCGGAAGCCGGGATAAGCTGTATCTGTGTATCTCAGAGGACGGTGTGAACTTTGACAAATGGTATCTTTTGAGAGACGAATATACTTCCCGAAGGTTCACTGACGGGCTCTATAAGAGCGGCATCTATGCCTATCCGAGTATTTGTATAAAAGACGATACTTTCTATGTGATCTATTCCAAGTGCAAGGAGAGTATAGAGGTTACAAGCTTTGCCCTGACCGAGCTTGACAATGTTACGTTTGTCAAGAAAACACCTGTAGAAGAAATATTCAAGACAAATCTTATGGGCTGGAGGGCATTAAATGGTGTCTGGACATATGAAGAGAATCTTGGATATCTTATCACACCTGAGAAGAAAGCAGTATACATATCAATGTCCGATACGAAGACAGAGCCGGGGCAAAGCTTTATTTATGAAGCGGATGCTACGGTGCTCAGTGACTACAGCGAATGTTTCTTTTCGCTGGTATTTGGTGCTACCAGCAATGCAGAACAAACGCAGGATTTCTCGAAGGAAACGTATTACGAACTGCGTATGGAGCTGAGCCATTCATTCAGTCGTATATTCACGATTCAAAATAATGAGATGTGGAGGCGTGGCTGGAACGTGGAATTGACAGATGAACAGTTGGCTGCAGACAGCTTCCATATTAAGCTGGTGATGGATGGCAGCGAGAATATGGCCAGCTATTATATTAATGGAGAATTCATCAACAAGGTGTATCTGGAAGAATTTTCAGGTGGATACATGGGGTTACTTTCCTACAATGGAGGCATTGTCTTTAACAATGTTACGCTTACACTGGAGGAATAATGAAATGGATTTGATGACACCAGATTCATTTTGAGAGAACAGGAGGTATGAGTTTATGATGAAACGGATTGCCGCGGTATTGTGTGCATGCAGCGTCATGGTTACGTCGGTATTTTGCGGGGCTGTGCTTACAGCCGGAGCCACAGGAGATTCCCGTGTGGAAACAGAAAATGCCGGAGCTATGAGCAGAGGAAATAATTTTTATGAGGTAGCATGCCAATGGAATACGATCCAAAATATGTCGGTATCGAAGGAGGCGGTGACTTCAAAGGTTGACAATGGCTGGTCGAAGGCGGCCAATTCATTTTCTCTGGCGTCGGATGAAAATTTCACGTTTGAAACAAGAATCAAATATGCAGCAGGCAATAACCATCAGTATTTCATATACTTTGGTCTGCCTTCCAAAAATGATACAACCGGGGGCTTTTCGCTGCGGATTCAGTTGGGCAACGCGGCGGGAACATCCAATATTGCCATTTATGATGATGCTGCCAATAAACGTCTGAGTGCATGGAAGGCCATGCCCGTGGCTACGGACAAGACAGATTTTTCAATAAAACTTTGCTTCACAGATGGAAAGGCAGAGGTTTTGGTAGATGGGGCGGAGGTGATTGGCGCTACAGCAGTGAGTAATTACAGCGGCGGATATCTGGGGCTTGCTGCCTATAAAACAAAAGCAGAGTTTCTAAATCCCTTGCTGCGTACGGAGCAAAAGCATGAAGGACCGAAAAATTATCTTGTCAATGAGGACTTTTCTTCCTTTCCTGTAGAGGGGCATGGAACGTCCACCAAGGGAAATCTCTCGGTCATTGCTTCCGAATATACAAACGCATCAATCCTTACGGAGGGACAAAATCAGTTTCTCTCTTTATCCCGCTGCGGAGCGGAGAAAGCGGACAATTGTCTGTTGCAGTTTTATGATGGCAGCTTGACGACCGACACGTATGTGGTACAGTTTGATGTCAGGCTGGATAAGAATGTTCCGCTTCAGGAAAAGGGCAATTTACTGATTGGCCGGAAGTCCACTGCTTCCGGGGCGAAATTTGAATATTTTGTGAATGTGTCGCAGGCGGGGTATCTGTACTGTACCACGGGGGCATTGGGCTCTACAACCTTCGGGAGACTTGGCAGTGAAAAATTCTCGAATATTGCAGTGGTAATCCATGACGCCGCATGTACGTATGATGTCTATTTAAACGGTGTGCCTGCCGTTCGGAATCAGTCCTTTACAAACAAAGCTTATATGGGAACACCGGATGAGGTGCAGACCATGTTCCGGGTCGCGTTGGGAGTGTCGGCTGCGGACAGTGCCCTTCTGATTGATAATTTCAAGGTCTATACCGGCAGTCAGGTGGATGACTGCAAGGAAACAGACAAGACGATTATTCAGCAATTTGACGAGGAATTCAAAAAGCTGGTCTACACGGACAGCCGCGGGACAAGGTTGAATTACAGGATGTACCTGCCGAAGGATTATGATCCTGCGAAGAAATATCCTATGGTGTTGGCTATGCATGGTGCAGGCTTGTGGGGCGCTGACAATGAATCGCAATTGATGAATTGTTTCAATCTGGGGGTTTCTGTGTGGCAGAACCGGGAAAAATATGGGGAATGCATTATTCTTGTGCCACAGACGGCGGAGCGGGTCAGTTGGGTTACCGGAGACGGAACATATCCCTGGTATGAGGAAGGAAGTCACAATTACAGTATAGAGAGCTTTGAAATCAGCCGTTATCTGTCAGCGGTGACAGAGCTTCTGGATGATGTGTGCAGCAGTTATTCCGTGGATGAATCCCGGCAGTATGTAGGGGGATTTTCCATGGGCGGTTATGCTACGTGGTATCTGATCATGGCATATCCCGAACGTTTTGCTGCAGCGGTTCCATGTTGCGGCGGAAGTGATCCGTCCTATGCGAAGTATATTAAGGATGTGCCGATATGGACCTTTCACAGTGCAGATGATGCCACAGTGAAGGTGGAGGCTACCAGAGAAATGGTTTCGGCACTCCGGGCATTGGGAAGCAGTGTGCGATATACGGAATTCTCAAATTTGGGTCATAATGTATGGGATTATGCATTCCAGTCTGATGAGGTGTTGGATTGGATGTTTGCTCAGAGAAATGAGACGGTGAGCAACCGCTGTGTTCTTAGGGAGAATGTTGTGTGGAAGGCTTATACGCCGGAGTGGCTGACATTGACCACCAACTGGCGGCAGGAACAGGGCGTTTATCAGGCAACAGGGAGATTAGGCTGGAATAAGGCAGTTCTGAAACAGAAGCTGGATGCGGGAAGCTTTCGTTTCGAGACAGAGGTGACGGATTTTTCCGGTGATCAGATGTACTTTTATTTTGGCCTTCCGGATAATACTTCCACAGACAACGGCTACTCTTTGCGGTTTCAATTGGGTGAGAGTGCCGGTGACAACAATATGTGTATTTATCAGGATGCCACGAAAAAGCGAATGACTGCATGGACAGCTTTCCCGGCAGGATCGGACAGAAAAAGATTTAAACTCACGGTAGAGATGTCCGGAAAGTGTCTGACAGTTCTCATTGATGATAAGATTGTGCTGACGAGCGGTTATCTGGATTATATCGGTGTCTACCTGGGACTGGCTACCAACAAGGCAACGGCGAATTATGCGAATACAAGAATCTGGCTCAAGGGAAAAAGCGGGGAAAACGATAAGCCTGGTGATGAGGATCGTGAGCCGGGGAAAGTCTGGTATACCAAGAATCCCTCCTATGCGGAGATTACCGGAAACTGGACGCATGTAAAAAACGGACTGTCTTCCAAGGGCAATGAAGGGTGGAGCAAGGCAGGCTTTGGAACAAAGCTTCTGGATGAGGAATTTATCTTTGAGACGCACGTTTCGGAGTTTGGCGGAGAGGAAAAACAGTTGTTTCTGTATTTGGGACTGACCAGCAGATATTATCTGGAAAACGGTTATTCCCTCCGTGTGCAGTTTGGTGGTGGGGCCGGAAATAAAAATGTTGCATTGTATGATGATGTTGCGAAGAAACGTCTTTCTGCCTGGGTAGCGTGGCCGGCAGGTGTGAACAATGCAGATTTTTATCTGAAGATTATTTACAAAGAAGGGAGGCTGTATGCCTATGCAGATGACGTGCTGCTTCTAATCTGCGAGTTGCCGGACTTTCATGGCGGATATTGTGGAATCGCTACTTATAAATCGGGGGCTGTGATAAGGGATACTTCTGTTTCGACATTGCGGGACATCACACAAATTGCAGATGAAACATATCAGAAAAGCAATATACAGTGGAAATTTCTCACGCAGAGCTGGGAAAATATCAGACGAGGCTTATATGCCATGAATATTGCAGGCTGGAACAAGGTTATCAGTACGTCGACGGTAAAGGGGGATTTCTTCTATGAGATGGATGTAGCGTATGTTAGCGGAAGTTATCGGCAGTATTATTTTTACTTTGGATTACCGGATGGAGATAAGCTGGAAAATGGTTATTCCATCCGTCTACAGTTGGATGGCTCTACGGGGAGCAACAATATTGCTATATATCGGGATTCGGATAATAAAAGAGTGTCCTCCTGGATGCCATTTCCGAAGGAAGCTGACCGGAATACGTTCAGGCTGGGTGTGAAACTGTCGGATGGTGTGGCAGTGGTATACATCGACGGAAAAGTCGTATGTACAAGTGTGCCGCTGGAGGGAAGAATGAATGGGTATCTTGGTTTGGCAGCGAATCGTACCAGTGCTAAACTTGAGAATCAGTCTTTCCACTGTCTGGTCAATTCACCGTCTACAGGGGATGAGACCAAAGCGGTTTGTTATCTGACATTGACGATATTGTCCTTGCTTCTGATTCTTTTCTGTGCAAGGAAGAAACCAAGAAAATATAGGAAGGAGACGATTTTATGAGAATGAAAAAATGTGGTCGATATGTAGTGTTGGTGCTTTCTCTTTTGCTTTCAATCAGTATAAATCCGGTGATTCCTACCCTGGCGGAATCGTCGGAGGACGGTTTTTCCACCAATATGACGGATTGGAGAAGCGTTACCGGTGAATGGGATTTTTCTACGGGAGAAGCAAAATCTACAGTGAGCATGAATCAGGCAATATGCCAGACTTCGGTGTCAGCAGAGGATAACTGGATGTGGAACGTGGATGTTGCCTATACGGACAGCAGAGAGGACACCGGTCATTATTATTATCTGCGGTTTGGGTATCAGGCGGATTCAGGACCCTACTATTTTCTTCAGATATGTGCCACGGCTGCTTCAAATCAGATTGCACTTTACTATTTTGACGGGAGTAAGAATACACGGGTATCCGGGTGGATGGCCTTTCCTGGAGAGTCTGACCCATCAAAGTTCCGTGTGCAGATGTCGGTGACAAACAAGGTATGTTATTTAGTAATCGATGGGAATTATCTGGGGCAGGCAGATGTCTCCGGCTCTTATGCAGGCGGGTATTTTGGAGTGGCAAACAATAAGTTTGCGTCCCGCTTCAATAATGTAAATCTTTATGTGAATGACGAAGACATAGATGTATATGCCGGATATTTCTGCGCATCTTTGAATGGTTACAAAACGTTGGAAGCGACTCGAAAGTGGAATCAGGCGTATGTTTCAGATGTGCTGAAGGGAAAGTATTTTATTTTTGAAGCTGACTATAGGAATAATGGAGGTAATAATCAGGCATATTTCCGATTTGGCATGCAGGATGACAGTAATTATTACTATTTAAATATGCAGCCGGATAATACGGCAGCGGCATTTTCAATATATGAGATGTCCGAAGGGAGTAATAACAGGAAAAGTGCCTGGGTGGCAGGACCGGCCGGTTATGACAAGGATAGTTTTCATATTCAGTTGATTGTTACGGCAAAAAGGTGCCGGGTGTATATTGATGATGTGCCGATTATAGATTGCGAGATTAATTTTAATGGCGGCAGATTTGGTCTTGCAACCTATTATACAGCAGCGGAATTTAACAACTTTTCACTTGCACGATCTGCGGGGGAACGAACAAGTGCGATTACCGCGGGAGGAGGTGCGCAACAGCTCGATGGAGCGGCCTCTTTCAAGGATACAGGATGGGCGAGAGCCGCTCTTGCGGTACAATCGAATCAGAATGTCATGATCAGTGTTGATATTTCCGGAACAGGGACGAATAAACAGTATTATCTGTATTTTGGTGCGAGCGGCGCCGGCGCGGGCGATGGATATTCCGTACGGCTGCAACTGGGAGAAGAAACAGGTGAAAATAACGTGGTTGTATATGACAATGCAGCTAATAATGGCAGAGGTGCCAGAGTATCGGCCTGGTGTGCTTTCCCGGATGAAGTTGCAGATAGAAACAGCTTTACGCTGACGTTGAAGTATCAGAATGGTATTGCACGGGTTTATATAGAAGGGCAATATTTATTCTCCACAAGTGTCCTGACACCGGTAGGAGCTTACACGGAATTGGTGGCCTACAAGTCACTGGGGACAGTGTCAAACCTGGTAGTGGGTATTCCGGAAGTTTTTATTGGCGATGTAAATGCAGATGACCGGATAGATGGCATGGATCTTGTTCGTCTGCGAAAAGGACTGGTAGATTCGGAACAGGTGATGGATCAAGAGGCGGCAAACTGTAATGGAGACAACGCGGTGAATGTGAAGGATCTTGTCCGATTGAAGAAATATCGTTCCGGTAAGATTCTTTCTGTCGAGAACGATATGACATTTATAGACGCAGGGACAGAAGAAAATTATAGCTATGCTCAAAAGGGAAGCTTTGAACCAGGAAATACCGGATTGGATTTTGATTCAGAAAGGCCGTATGTTTATCTGAATGAAGCGGGAAGCAGTCGGTTTGAAAACGGAACTATCGGTCAGACTCTTCATATGGGTGTTTATGTGACGCGGGATTATACAGTTCAGGAAGTGGGTATCATTACGGCAGATGGTGATCATACTGCCAGCATTTCCGAGCTGGTGATTGATTCACCCGACATAAATGTAACTCGGATTTCGTTGCCGGAAAGCGGAGACTTCCAGGAATATAAGGTGGGAGTATCCGGACTTGGTGCTGACAGCTTGAAAACCATACGCGCCTATATCAAGGTTTATAATGCGGCTGGTGAAAGTGTATTTTTTTACAGCACAGGCATAATATTATCCCAGTAGCTCCAGCTCTACCGGACAATGATCTGAGCCAAACACCTCAGTATGGATCCTTGCGTCCACCAGCCGGCCTTTCAGATCCTCCGAGACCACGAAGTAGTCGATGCGCCATCCGGCATTCTTTTCCCGTGCCTTGAAGCGATAGGACCACCAGGAATAGATGCCCTGTGTATCCGGGTAGAAGCAGCGGAAGGTGTCGATGTAGCCGTGTGACAGCATAGTTGTGAATTTGCCGCGTTCTTCATCGGTGAATCCGGCGTTTTTGCGGTTGGTCTTGGGGTTCTTCAGATCGATCTCCTGATGTGCCACATTCAGGTCGCCGCAGAAGATCACGGACTTCTTCGCCTTCAACCCGTCCAGATAGGCCAGGAAAGCGTCCTCCCACTCCATGCGGTAGGAAAGCCTTGCCAGCTCATCCTGGGAGTTGGGCGTATAGCAGGTGACGATATAGAGGTCTGGGTATTCCAGCGTGATGACACGGCCCTCGTGATCGTGTTCATCGATTCCGATTCCATAAGAGACGGACAGCGGCTCCTGCTTAGCGAAAATGGCCGTGCCGGAGTATCCCTTCTTCTCGGCATAGTTCCAATATTGATGATAACCGGGCAGGTCAAGATCGAGTTGACCTGCCTGCATCTTTGTCTCCTGCAGGCAGAAGATATCGGCATCGGCCTCGGTAAAGAAGTCCATAAAGCCTTTCTGAACACAGGCTCGAAGCCCGTTGACATTCCAGGATATGAGTTTCATCTGCGTATGTCCTTTCTATAGTTATATTATACGGATAGTATACCACAATGCGAAGCTTTTGACTACCTTAACCCGGTGATCAGTTCATATATGCCAAGAACCACGATAATGATGCCGGATATAAGGTCAGCCTGGCGCGCGAGAGAGGCGGGAGCCCAACGGCTTCCGATGCGGTTCCCGGTGATCAGAAAAAATCCGCAGATAAAAAGGGTGAGGAAGGAGGTCATAAGGAAGTTGATGCCGGCGAAGCTGGCGCCAATCCCCATGCCTGCGTTGTTGACCGTGAGGGTCAGACCCAGGAGGGCGGCCTCCTTTCCGGTCAGCACGGACTCAGATTGGGCGCTTATGGAATCGGATTCCTTATCTTTTCGGTGCAGCCATTCCAGAAGATATTTGAAGCAATAGTACAGTCCCAACAGGATCAGCAGGGTGCTTCCTGCGACCCGCGAGGCGGTTGGCGGGATGAAGGTCGCCGCGCGAAGGCCGATCCACAGAGAGAACAGTGTGCCGATAAAGGTAATGAGACTGATGAGCAGGTTGGTAAGCCATGGGATGCGCTGTTTCTTGATCCCATAGGACAAGCCAACTACAAAGGCGTCGATATTGGCGGAAATACTGAATAAAAGGGCGGAAATCAGGTGCATAAAAACTCCGGATGACAAATATACTCAATATCAATATATTCCATCCGGGTAGAAAGGTACCAGGGCAGCCTGCCCTATGATCATGGGCAAATCACGTAACAGTTCAGCCCATGCCCATTCGCAAAACCGCACTCACGTGCTTTTCGTTGCTTCGCAACTCTTTTTGCTCATAATCCGGGCGTTCCGCTCATAGCCAGCCGAACGTGCTCATTCATGCAAGCATGATTCGCCCGTTTCGTTGGCTATGGCTGAACTGTTATCAAATCACAAATTTCTTAAATTTTATCATTGACATTTGGCGAAACATTTGATATGATAATCAAGTCGCGACAACAGAGAACTGTTTGAGACGGCTATTTGCGGAAGTGCTGGAATTGGCAGACAGGCAAGACTAAGGATCTTGTGTCTGTATAGACGTGTGGGTTCAAGTCCCATCTTCCGCATTTTGCAGGAATGGCGGAATTGGCAGACGCGCACGGTTCAGGTCCGTGTGACAGCAATGTCATGAGAGTTCAAGTCTCTTTTCCTGCACTACATAGAGAAGGAAATACTGAAAGGTATTTCCTTTTCGCGTTATATCGGCAAATTGCGGCTTGCGAAACAATCTGTTGTATTCGG
>CAKSAI010000084.1 GCA_934434905.1 uncultured Lachnospiraceae bacterium
CAAAAGAAAACGTATACGTGACATCCTTTTCAAAGGATACATCCTGTCCGATAACACCTCTGTTATTGTTATTATGCGTATAGTGAATCATCTTCTTTGTCATCTCGATCCGTGTATAGAACAGGTCTACATCATACTCTTCAATGGTAGCTGTAAAGCGTTCGCCGTTGGTAGTTGCGTCGTTACAAACCCATGTGGTAGCATCCTTCTCCGGCCATGCGCCTGTGTGTAACCAGCCATTGAAGTTTCCTGTCTCGTCGATGGATTGCAGAAGATTCGTTTTTGTCGCATCCGCACTTTTATACAAGGTTACATCCGCCAGATAGAATTCTGCGCTTTTATTTGCCGGCACATGGAAAAATACGCTTCCCGTTCCGCTCTCTCCTGTCCATGTAAAGGTATAGGTTGCAATCCCTTTTGCAGTGTCTCCCTCTAATTTCTCGGTTGCAAATCCTTTTTCACTTCCGGCCTGCACTGTACTGCTATAGAGATAACCGTCATTTACAGAAAGGATAGAACCTTTCAGTCCTTTTCCCAGCACCTTTGCATACATCCCTGTATTTTGATTGTACTCTCCGCTCACCATGCTATACGCAAAAGAAAACGTATACGTGACATCCTTTTCAAAGGATACATCCTGTCCGATAACACCTCTGTTATTGTTATTATGCTTATAGTGGAGCATCCGTACCGGTGTGTCGGTTGCTCTCACAGTAAAAAAAGATGAACCAAAGCACACCATACCAGCCAGCAAACACAGAGAAAGCATGATCGATACTATTTTTTTCGTCTTATGCCTCATAATCATTCCTCCATTCCACAAACTTAATCTGACAACGTCCAGTTATCTGAGATCTCGTTGTCCAGGTTTTGGGCTTCCATCATCAAAATATCCTTCACCGTGAAGTTAAGTGTTACACCATAGACCTTTGTTCCGTCCATGGTATACCAGTACGGTTTCACAACAAATTGTTCCTCATATGCTGCCTTGGGAATATTTTTCAGCGTATGTACTACAAAATATTTCGCTGTACTTCCAAACGTGCCGATCGGTGTAGCCGTAAGGATAACACCATCTTCTGCCTGAATAGAAGTATAGGCCGTTGTCTCTTTCAAATTGTATGACCTGTTCAATGACGGAACATTGACTTCAAATCCTACACACCTGAATTTCAATGTGTCGATGGACGTAATAAACCGAACCTTCGTAACTGCACTCTCCGCAGTCGTGCCCGCTGCAAGCTGCAGCTTCACGCTTAATACATCCTCATCCACAAATTTCGCCCATGCCGTACCTGTCGCTTCGGTATAGGGCGTTTCACAGGTTTCCTCCTGGTACCAACCGGCAAACACCTTTCCTTTTTGTGTAGGATATGTACCACTCTCTTTGTATTCGTCTACTTTGTATTGAATCGCAGAAGCAATTTTTTCTGTCTGCTTACTCGCATCACGCATAAAGATTCCGCCAATCTTCATAACAGTCGTATTTTTCTCCAATGTAACGGGCGTAATGCTGATGGTATGTTCTCCCGATTGCAATCCGTCTATCAGTGTAGGTGCATGACTGTCACAATTTATCGTATTTGCAGTTCCATCGTCAATCACGTACCTAATGGTTGCGTTATTATACTGGTTTGACCAAAATGCAAACTCTGTACCGCTGAATTTAAAAGTGACGGTTCCATCCTTTTCTACATTATAGCTTCCATAATGTGGCGTATCATTCCCACCATGAAACTTATTAATATTGTAATTGCAGTTCACGCTTCTGTCCGCCACATAGAATGCCCGCATATCCATACCCATGGCAGTCCTGCGATCTCCGTCTAACAGATGACTGCTGTAAAGAGTCGGCAACGGTCTTTCCGTCATTGTCACTCCGCTATAATCCGTCTTTAAAAGACTATTCTCCAGGTATTCCCGGATACACAGCCAGTATTGCTCATACCCCGCTTTTGTCAAATGCACAATATCCGTAAAATATTTGTTCCAAAGGGTACTGTCTGTCCACCATGTGTCATTATTCTCAATCTGAGCCACATTTTTTGCCAATGACGAACCCACATTGATTACCGGAAGATCATAGGCTTCTGCAATGTCACTGTGTCCCTGTGCGGTATCAAAGAGTTCTAAATTATAGCTTTTACTCATCAAATTCTTCTCTGTCGTTAAGACAGTAACAATATCGCAATCCGGGAGCGCCTTTCGTACCTCACGCACGATCGTCTCAAACTGCAGTGCCGCAGTTTCTTTGCTTGATTGTTTATAATAGTCATTAATTGCATATTCGATAAACAGTAAGTCCGGTTTATTGGCAATCACATCCTCTTTGACACGATAGGTTCCGAGAAATGTGCCGCTTTCGCCGACTGCTGCATTGATTGTCTTGACAACTGCATCCGGGAAATTTTCCTGTAACCACTTTCCCGATAATCCACGCCAGCTATAGTTGTTCTTTTCCGTCTCATCCGCAAGGCCTGTACCTGCTGTAAGAGAACCTCCCAGATAGACAACTGTCAGTTCCTTATCCTCCGTTAATTTTTTATAAGTATTTGTCAACGGTGTACGATAGGTGATATAATCCTGATAGTCTGTATTTGGATCATTCATGGTCGTTTTCTCATAAGGTAATGGCAAATTCGCTTCTGTATATGCGCGACTGGACGCTGCAGATACCATAGACACAGAAGCAAGTAATAGCAGGCATAATACTGTTGCGGTCATTTTTCGCTTCAACATTCTTCTTTCCTCCATATTAGTGAATTGCTCCCCAGCCTGTTTCGTTGTTTGGTTCAGGCTGCGCTTCTTCCTCCCGTTGTTCACTCTGGGAATCTTTCTCACCGGACACATTCCCGGCATTTTCTTTCTCGTCATTTACTTTCGCATCATCTTCCTTTGTGCCATCTTTCTTTGTGCCATCTTTCTTTGCACTATCTTCTGTATCATTCCAGTCCGTCTGGGATCCTTCCCCGCTTCCGCCCTGAATACCGTCAGAAGATACGATTTCCTTGTCCTTGTCCGTGCCTGTACCGGTTTCTGATCTCGGTGCTTCACCGCCTTCTTTCCCGGGCCGCGAAATACCATATATCGTTCCGGCAGCAGCTATGACAACCAGCAACAGAACAGCGATCATCCATATTTTTTTGTGTTTCATATTTCCTCCCTTTCGCAAATCTCCCGGATTCACCACTCGGTGTCTCCGCCAGGACCTGTCCCTCCATCTTTCATTTCATCAGATCCCTCCGTTATCACCTGCATATCCATCTCCAGGATCTCCAATATCGGTGTTTCATAATCACGTTTTGTCACGATCAATTCACCTCCGTTTCTATCTGTTTGTTGTCATTTTGTTTGTCATTCAATCCATCGGATCGAAGCCGCGCTACTGTCAAATTCTCTGATACCACTTTCAAATGTAGATTGGTCGACGGGCAAATAGCTGCCTCCATACCTTGCCTTTGTATAAGTAGTACCAAAGTTCGCTTTCTGATAATATGTGTTGCCGCTGTATGTCAGATAAGAAGCCCCCGTTCTGACAAAATAGCAATTTGCGCAATCAAAAATATTATTACTGATATTGAAATTTCTCACTGTACCACTGTCATACGTACGCTCCCAGCCTAACAGGAATGCCTGAGAGACTCTGGTACTTCTCTGCGCCGCACTCCAGCCATAACCGGCAAACCGCAGAATATTATCTGAAATCGTAATATCCGTCATAATTCCATTCCCGGAAGTGGTATAGTTTGTGTCCGCCCAAAATTCTACATTCATGGAAGTATATTCAACCAGATTATCCTGAAATATCATATTTCGGAACTCACCGACTTCACTTGATGTACTTCCCTGAAATGTATAGGCAGCATCATAAACCTGATAGATGTAGCAGTCCGTCACAGAACAGTTTTCGGCAGCCGCCCAGAATTGAATGGCATTTCCGTAACGAACCTTCTCGCTATCTTTATATCCGCCTCCGATCCAACCGATCTCACAGCCTTTTATTTCAATGAAATCATCGAATGCGAAGTGCATCCCAAAATGCGACGCATATTGTATATCAATATTCTCTATTACAATGTTGTTTTGTTTTGTATTCGCTCTCATTGCAGTCTTTAAAGACCCAATTTCAATATTCTCAAAGCAATCGGATGGATTTCCATAACTCAGATACAAGTATAATGACTTATCTTCTGCATCCGCTTCGTATGCTCTGTAATAATCACCGTTTTTACGAAGCTGGCTCAGCGCCTCTTTCCTTGCGCCAACCATGGTATTGGAATTAAATGTCATTACGCCGGGATCTGCATCCGGATAATCAAACGGTAACTTCCACACATTTGGAATGTCCGTCGCCTCCCATGTCTGTGTTGCATAATTTAGGAGCGAACCGGAAATTATCGGCTTTGCCCAGTCCTTATTGTCATATGCTCCGTAGGATACCCCGCCTTTCAGGTTCAAAGCTTCCTGTGTTCGGAAAACAGAGCCACGCCGAAAGAGTACTTTATCTCCTGACCGAATGGTTCCATTTTTCGTCAACTCATTTATCTTTCGAATGGTTTTGAACGGCGTCTCCCGGGAGGTACCGTTATTATTATCATTTCCCGAATTGTCTGAAACGTAATAAGTTGTACCTGCTGTAGTTTTCGTCTTTACTGTATCTGCCAGACCATGTATCCGGTTTCTTTTCGTCGCTGCCGCATCATCCGCTCCACCCGTTTCCGACTGCACCGGAGAAATCGGCGGTATCTGCAGCTCCTTACCAGAAAGCAGATATTTCCTTAGCTTCTTAAGATCATTTGCATCTACACACATTCCATCCATCGTGAAATCGGCACATTCCGTATAAGCATCCGCGTCAATATATTTTAACGTTCTTACCACATCTTTGACATCAATCACCCTGTCTTCGTTTGCATCACCGCAGTTATCAATAAAGACTGTTCCATTGTAATCCATGATTTCCGCCGTATATAAATCTACACTGCTTTGGGTACATGTCCATAAACTGCCTGCTGCTTCCCGATACCATCCTCTCCAACCGGTACCATTGAAGCTTCTGGTAAGTTTCGTCTGTTCTGCTGCTGTCCCTGCTTCACAGATAAGAAAATCTGCCAGATACATATCTGTGGCACCCACAAACTCGATTCCGATTCCATAGGAGCCGGCCACACTGTTTCTAAAAGTGTAGCTTACCACTCCTTTTGCTTCGTCATACACGACATCTGCAAAAGGATTGCTTGTCATTGCGCTGTCAAAATAAGTCTTACGACTTGTACTGGCATATGGATTTCTCACCTTTACATAGGCTGTCCGGTTTAATCCTCCCTGAATATTTCTATACCGGAAAGATATGGTGTACTCTGTATTTGCTTTTAATGAAACAATCCTTCCAAAAACGGCATCGGTAGGCATTGCTATTGATTTCAAATGTATCATATGATCTATTGCAAACTTCTGAGCATCATATGCCTGCATCTGAATCGTGTACCTGTCTGAACCGGATACATTTGCCGTCCACTTCGTATCGTTCTCTCCCGCTATCGTCCATGGATGCCGCCAGCCCTTCAGGCTCTTATTTTCATCAACTGACTGCAGGAGATTTGTCTTACCGGCATCGCTTTGATCATAGAGTGTCATCTTTGCAAAATAAAACTCGATATCCTTACTTGTACCGCCCGGTGTGTGAAATAATATACTTGCAGTCTGTTCACCATTCCAGGTAAAAGTATATGTCGCACTCCCCCTTTTTGAATTTCCCTCTGTCTTTGTTGAAAACCCTTTAGCTGTTCCTTCGGCTTCTGAACTGCTATAGCTGTAATTATCTATGTTGCCTATTGCATCACCCATATCACAATTTAGAACCTTGAGAATCAGTTCCTTATTGTAATCGCCTTTTACCATTGCATATTGATAGGAAAGGGTATATGTTTTCCCTACTTCCAGCTTTACGCTTTGCCCTAAAACTCCACCATTGCTTTTTAAATAGGTGTAATGAATCATATATTCCTGATTCTCAGCTTCGACCGTTCCCGGTATGGCTGCCGCCATACCGAGAATCATACAAATGGAAAGAAGCAATGCCAGACTATTTTTCATAATCTTATTCATAAGCACACTCCATTTCATTTTTCCTGCTCTGTCTGCATAGGCTTTTTCTTTCTCCTGCGTACAATACTTATGCTGCCCACCGTAACAGCTGCAATCAGCATAGCAGCGCCGCCGCCAATCAGGGCAATCACCCATGGTTCAAGCGCGTTTACAACCGTTCCGTCGCTGTATACATCAATATTCACCTTATAACCATCCTTGATGCTGGCCGCGAATCCGGTCTCTATCTGCTCTGTCTGTCCTTCTGTCTTCTGCACTACATATAGCTTGTAGTATCCCTCCGGAACATCTGCGAATTCAAACCTTCCTTCATCATCGGTCTTGCATGTGAAGGATTCCTTCAGGGACTTCAATTCCAATTCTGCATCTCGGATAGGCTTTTTATCCTTATGCATATACCTTCCTTTTACCAGAGCGGACGTCTTTTTCTCGTGAGCCTTCACATCATCTGCAGACCACCATTCGCCATCGTCTATACGGCTGTCATCATAGTATGTAATGAATTTCTGCTCGTCATAATCCATTACCTGAAGTTTGAATTTACCTTCTGCTTCATACTCATTTAATCCCATTCCCTGCAATCCTGCGATAAACCATGCTCCCCAGCTGAATGCCCAGTTGTCCAGACCTTTGTTAAAGCCCGGATTCTTGTATATATTTTCCTTTTCCGGATCATTTACATTCCATAATTTCGGTCGGAATACATATCCGTTGGCTCCTGCCGGAAACTGGATTCCCACAAACACATTGCCTAAGTCGACATTTTCACCACCATGCTGAGATGGTAGCGTAAATTCAAATTCCACTTCATAGTAATCCTTGGTATAATCAGGATCGTTGATCGGCGACATATTATTGAAAATAGTAACACGCTCCCCTTTATGCATTACCATCCCCTTCAACGCTACTGGGGAAGCCACACAGAAAGAAAACCGATAGGTCTCACCTGCCTCCAGCTTAACTCTCTGGATCAGTTGCCTGTATGTACCGTTATTTTCGATATAGACCATCTTAGGCGGAAGCTCCGGATCCGGTTGAAACACTGCTGCATCATAATTTCTTAAAGCTGCCGTATACTGAACCTCTCCCTGCTTGCCTTTCAGGACAAATTCCGTTCCTCTGCCCGCTGCTGTCCAGTCCCCGCGCCATCCTTCCAGAGAATGTTCATCATTGCAGGCAGGCAGCAGATTGGTTTTATCCGCATCATTTGTGTCATACATGGTAACATCTGCAAGGTACAGCTTTGTCGGTGCCGTGAACTGGAAACCGACTCCATATACGCCTGTCTCCTGCTGGTGTGTGAAAGTGTAGAAAGCCGTACATGTCTTTTTATCCGTTTTTAAGTTAAATCCTTTCTCTCCTGTCTCACTGCTGCCATAATACGTTTTGTAGACCCCGCTTCCCAATTCTGCTTTCACTCGCAGATATGCGCTTTCGTCCATTTCGCCTTCCAGAAACTTGTACTGGTATGCAATGGTATAGGTTTTTCCCTTCTCCAACTTCATGTTCTGTCCAAAGAACTGGTCTTTTCCTGCCGCTGTAACTTCCACATATATCATCTGCTTTCCGGTGGGTTTTGCGGGCTCAACCCAGTCTGACAATTCAAACAGTGTCTTATTGTAGTCCAGAACCGTCACTGTATAGACTGGCTGATTGAATACCTTTGCCGTCCACTCTGTGGCATTGTCCGTTGCTTTCTGCCATGGATGTCCCCATCCTTTCAGTGTTCCATTTGTGTCTATGGAAGCCATAAGATTGGTCTTTTTGGCGTCATCGGTTCTGTACAGAACAATATTGGCAAGGTAGAACTCAATCTCCTTTGTGGTGCCTCCCGGCGTATGGAACCACACGGAACCATCGCCGCTTTCCTGCTCCCATTTAAAGGTGTATGTAACTCGCCCTTTCCCTGCATCTCCCTTTTCTTCCTTGCTGGCAAACCCCTTGACACCGCCTGTCACCTCAGAGCTCATATATCGCACATTTCCGGTAACGGATGTGGGATTATCAAATTTGGTTTCCGATATTTTTAAGAGCAGGTCTGTATTGTAATCGCCTGCAACCATGTTGTATTCAAAGGATATCGTATATTCCTGGTTCTTCTCAAACGCCACATTCTGGCCAAAGATACCTCCGTTGTTTTTCAGATACTGATAACGGAGCATTTTAGAACCCGGTGTTCCGGGCTCTTCCCCGCCGCCCTGTTCTTCAAACAGCGCTGCACGGTAATCCTCCACTGCAACCTTATACCGCTCCTGCTTTTCATCAACGCAGACCCATTCCGTTGCATCCGATTCCGGAACTGCCGCCGTATGTAGCCAGCCATTCAGATTTTCGTTCTGATCTACCGACTGCAGCAGATTACTCTTTTCGGTGTCGTCATTTTTGTAAAGCTTGATGTCGGCAAGGTAAAACTCTGCACTGTTATTTGTAACCACATGGAAGTATACGCTGCCTGTTCCGGATCCTTTTGCCCAGGTAAAGGTATAAGTTGCTCTTCCTCTTTGGCTGTCACCTTCTATCTTCGCTGTAGCAAATCCCTTTTCCTCTCCGGCTTTCTTCTCGTTGCCAAACGTATAGCCCGTGTTTACCGAAGCAATGGAACCGTTCAATCCCTTATCCAGCACCTTCACGAACATGCCGGTATCTACACTGTGCTCTCCCTTTACCATACTGTAGGAGTAGGAAAGCGTATAAGTCGCACCCTGTTCAAAGGTAACATTCTGACCGAAGATCCCCCGGTTATTATTAAGATGTGTATAGTGGATCATTTTATGAACTTCCATCGGCGGAGTCGGTATATCAGGCTCACTGCTCCCCTTGAAAACATTCGCATCATAATCCATCACTTTCGCGTTATAGAGCTTCTTTCCACCTTCCAGGAAATCAAAATCCGCAGTGTCTGCCGGAGCCACTCTCCAGTCGGAGCGCCAGCCCCCCAGAGACGATTCATTCTTCGCCGCCGGGAACAGATTTGCCTTCGTTTCATCGCTGACGTCATACATCTGAAGGTCGGCAAGGTATAGCTTTGTCGGTTTTAAGAACTCAAATCCGATGCCGTACTCTTTTGTATTGCCAGTATGTGTAAAGGTGTAGCTTACTCTTCCAAGCTCGTTATCCTGCTGCACCGTAAAGGCTTTCTCGCCTGTTTCATTGCTGCAATAATACGTTTTATAGCTTCCGCCGCCGAATTTGTCTTTCACCCGAAAGCATGCATCGGTATTCATGGAACCATCTACAAATTTATACTGAAAAGAAATCGTGTAGGTGTTTCCTTTTGTCAGCTTCACATTCTGCCCAAATACTTTACTTACTCCGTCATTGGTGACATCCACATAAAGCATCTTCTGTGGTGTAGTAATTTCTCCAAAAAGGGCTCCTTTATAATCTTCCACGCTGACTTTATATCGATCTGATCCATCGTTACAGGTCCATGTAGCAGAATCCTTTACCGGCCATGCATTTGTATGCAGCCAACCATTTAAATTTCCCGTCTCATCGATAGATTTCAGCAGGTTCGTCTTCGCAGCATCTGTGCTCTTATAAAGTGTTACCCCGGCAAGGTAGAACTCAGCGCCTTTGTTGGCAGGTACATGGAAAAATACACTTCCGGTCCCGGATTCCTTCGTCCATGTAAATGTATAGGTTGCTTTTCCTGTCTTATTATCTCCGTCTACATCAACCGTGGTAAAGCCTTTTGCTTCTCCGGCTTTCTTTTCACTGCTGTATGTATATCCGGTATTTACTGAGCCAAGGGAGCCGTTCAGCCCTTTGTCTAAGACCTTTACAAACATACCGGTATCAACATTATGTTCTCCCGTAACCATTTTGTAAGCATAAGAGAATGTATAAGACACTCCCTTCTCAAGCTTTACATCCTGCCCAAGAATCCCACGATTATTGTTCAGATGCATGTAGTGAAGCATCTTTTTTGTAGATTCCTTTGCATACGAGACAGCATTGGGGGTAAATCCCATCCCGAATGTCATGCAAAAGCAAAGGACAAGACTCAGTACTTTTTTCCATAATTCTTTTTTCTTCATTGCAATCTCCTCCCTTTTTATTCCCATTTTTTTATGCAATAGCGGTTAAATAACCAATACACCCCGCCAATCACAATCAACACAAACATAAAATAAAACCATAACATTGCAGAACTTTCTCCGAAATTCTGACCTATCATCAATCCATAAGCATTGGATACCACCTTATTGGACGGATCGGTAAACAATTCTATCATCGTATAGATCAAAACAAGTGAAATAATATGCCTGAGGCTTGGAACTGTGATCAGCCAAAATTCTTCCCACTTATTAGCCCCTTCTATCTTAGAAACCTCGTATAGTGAATCCGGAATACTCTGGAGTCCTGCCAAAAACAAGATCATCTGTACCCCACAGCTCCATACCAGACTGATGGTATTGCTAAGTAAAAAGCTCAAAACAGTTCCCACAATACCTGGGACATTAATACTTGATATGATCGCATCATAATCTATAATTCCGCTTCCACTCTCGCCGGACGTAAACAACGGAAGGGTCACATACTTACTTTTCAGCATCTTCATTACCACAGAGCCGGAC
>CAKSAI010000085.1 GCA_934434905.1 uncultured Lachnospiraceae bacterium
GGACGGAGAAGATTCCTGATGCACCGCTTTCAGGAGATGGGATTGAAGTGCTTCGAGCCTTTCGGTGCATTCTATGTATTTCCCAGCATCCGGGAGTTCGGTATGACCTCGGAGGAGTTCGCTACGAGACTCCTGGAGGAGGAGAAGGTGGCGGTGGTGCCGGGAACAGCCTTCGGCGCCTGTGGAGAGGGGTTCCTTAGAATCTCTTACGCCTACTCGCTGGAGAATCTGAAGGTGGCGCTGGATCGGATAGAGCATTTTATCAGCCGCCTGCGTGGAGAGAAGTGATATGGCACAACTGAATGTAGTACTGTTTGAGCCGGAGATACCGGCCAACACCGGAAATATCGGGCGCACCTGTGTGGCTACCGGAACCCGGCTGCATCTCATCGAGCCGCTGGGTTTTCGCCTGAATGAGAAGGAGATCCGCCGCGCCGGAATGGACTACTGGAAGGATCTGGACGTCACACGTTATGTAAACTATCAGGAATTCCTGGACAAGAATCCGGGGGCTAAGATTTACATGGCTACCACCAAGGGACGGCAGGTGTACACCGAAGTGCAGTATGAACCGGACTGTTACCTTATGTTTGGCAAGGAGAGTGCCGGAATCCCGGAGGAGATTCTGGTAGAGCATCCCAAGGAGTGTGTGCGGATTCCCATGATAGGCGAGACGCGCTCCTTAAATCTGTCGAATTCCGTAGCTGTCGTGTTGTATGAGGCACTGCGCCAGAATCAGTTTGACCATATGAAGCGGATGGGAGAGCTGCATCGCCTGCATTGGGAGTAAGAGGAAAAGATATGAATTTTATAGAAGCCAGAAAACTGGTGCATGAGTACGTCCGCAGGGACGAAGCGGGAAATGTGGAGAGCATCAATACGGCGCTGGACGGCGTGGATATCGATATCCGGTCCGGCGAGTTCGTTGCGGTCTTAGGGCATAACGGCTCCGGGAAATCTACGTTTGCCAAGCATCTGAATGTGCTGCTTGCGCCCAATGGGGGAACCCTGCGGGTGGACGGCAAGGATGCGGCGGATGAAAAGAATCTCTGGGATATCCGCAAGAATGCCGGTATGGTGTTCCAGAATCCAGACAATCAGATCATCGCCAGTGTGGTGGAGGAAGACGTAGGGTTTGGACCGGAGAATATCGGAGTTCCCACGGAGGAGATCTTAAAGCGTGTAGACAGAAGTCTTAAGAGTGTTGGCATGCAGGAATATCGGGAGCATTCGCCCAACAAGCTGTCCGGCGGTCAGAAGCAGCGGGTCGCCATAGCAGGCGTTATGGCCATGGAGCCCAAGTGTATCATCCTGGATGAGCCTACAGCCATGCTGGATCCCAATGGACGGAAAGAGGTTCTTAGGGCTGTACGTGAGCTGAACAAGGAGAAAGGGATCACCATCATCTTCATCACACACTATATGGAGGAAGTGGTGAACGCCGACCGGGTCTATGTGATGGACAGCGGCAAGGTGGTGATGGAAGGAACGCCCAGGGAGATCTTCTCCCAGGTGGAGCGCTTAAAGGAACTCCGGCTGGATGTGCCCCAGATCACGCTTCTGGCCCACGATCTTAAGAAGGCGGGTCTGGATCTTCCCGAAGGGATTCTGACGAGACAGGAATTGGTGGAGAGCTTATGTCAATTATATTAGACAAGGTCAATTACAAATACAGTCCCGGTACAGCCTACGAGAGGCATGCCTTGAAGGATATCAGCCTGGAGCTTCCTGACGGCCAGTTTATCGGGGTCATCGGGCATACGGGTTCGGGGAAGTCCACGCTGATCCAGCATCTGAACGGTCTGATCCGGGCAACCTCCGGGGCGATCTATTATAATGGAGAAAATATATACGATAAGGGCTACGACCTTAAGAAGCTCCGAAATAAGGTTGGACTGGTATTTCAGTACCCGGAGCATCAGCTGTTTGAGACAACCGTGTTTCAGGATGTGTGCTTTGGCCCGAAAAACCAGGGGCTTTCCAAGGAAGAGATATACAAGAGAGCCGAGGATGCGCTGCGGGCAGTTGGATTTCCAAGGGATATGTGGCAGCAGTCGCCCTTCGATCTGTCCGGCGGTCAGAAGCGGCGGGTAGCAATTGCAGGGGTGATTGCCATGAAGCCGGAGGTGCTGATCCTGGATGAGCCTACGGCCGGGCTGGATCCCAAAGGCCGGGATGAGATCTTAGAGCAGGTGGCAGCCATGCACCGGGAGCTTGGCATGACAGTGGCTCTGGTGTCTCACAGTATGGAGGATGTGGCACGCTTTGTAGAACGAATCATTGTCATGAACCGTGGAGAGGTCATGCTGGACGGAACACCGCGGGAGGTGTTCACCCATTATCGGCAGTTGGAGGAAGTAGGACTGGCAGCGCCGCAGGTGACCTATCTCATGCATGAACTGAGGCAGAAGGGAATCCCGGTGGATGTGGACGCAACCACCGAGGAGGCAGCCAGGGATTCGATCCTATCGGCATTTGCGGCGAAGAGTAAGGGTGAAGAGAGATTATGTTAAAAGATATAACCTTAGGACAATATTATCCGGCGGATTCCGTGATCCATAAGCTGGACCCCAGAACGAAGCTGTTTGCGACGCTGCTCTATATCATTTCCCTGTTTCTTTTTCAAAATGTTGCGGGATTTGCTGTTGCGACGGTTTTTCTGGTGGTCTTTGTTGTGCTGTCAAAGGTTCCCTTCCGGTATATGGTGAAGGGATTAAAGGCCATTGTGATCATTCTGCTTATCACGGCTGTATTCAACCTGTTCCTGACCCCCGGCGAGACGCTGGTACGGTTTGGAATCTTTAAGATCACCGATGCAGGTGTTGTGAGCGCCGTGCGGATGGCAGTGCGGCTGATCTATCTGATCCTGGGAACCTCGGTGATCACGCTGACTACCACGCCCAACGCGTTGACGGACGGGCTGGAGAAGGCTCTTCGCCCCTTAAACAGGATAAAAGTGCCGGTGCATGAGATCGCCATGATGATGTCCATTGCCCTGCGTTTTATCCCGATCCTGGTGGAGGAGACCGACAAGATCATGAAGGCTCAGATCGCCAGGGGCGCGGATTTTGAGTCCGGGAACCTTATCAAGAAGGCGAAGAATATGGTGCCCCTGCTGGTGCCGTTGTTCATCTCCGCATTCCGCCGGGCCAACGACCTGGCTATGGCCATGGAGGCCAGATGCTATCATGGAGGCGAGGGCCGGACGAAGATGAAGCCCTTGCATTATAAGAGGCGGGATGGGATCGCGTATCTGATCGTGATTGTGTACTTTGTGGTGATGATTGTGACACGGGTGGTGATATAGATGAAACGAGTTATGCTGGTTGTGGCTTATGAGGGGACGAATTATCGCGGGTGGCAGATTCAGAACAATGGGATCACCATCGAGAGTGTGCTGAATGAGACTTTGTCACAGCTTCTGGGTGAGAGAATCACGGTGATCGGAGCCAGCCGGACAGATTCGGGAGTGCATTCGCTGGGAAATGTGGCGGTGTTTGACACAAACGCCAGAATGCCGGCGGATAAGATTTCGTATGCGCTGAATCAGCGCCTGCCGGAGGACATCGTAGTACAGGCCTCCATGGAGGTACGGCCTGATTTTCATCCCAGAAAATGCAGGAGCACGAAGACCTACGAATACCGGATCCTGAACCGGAGATTTCCGATGCCGACCCTTCGGCGTGATACGTATTTCTACTATTATCCGTTGGATGTTCAAAGGATGGAGCAGGCTGCCGGGTATCTGGTGGGCGTTCATGATTTTAAGAGCTTTTGTTCCATCCATACCCAGGCGGCGGATACTGTCCGGGAGATCTATTCCTGCCAGGTAGAGAAGCAGGGAGATGTCATTGTCATAAGAATCAGCGGAGCTGGTTTTCTCTATAATATGGTGCGTATCATCGCCGGTACGCTGATCCAGGTGGGAAGCGGGGAGCGCGAGCCGGAAGATATACCGAAGATCTTAGCGGAGTGCGACCGCGCAGCAGCGGGGCCGACTGCCCCGGCTCATGGCCTTACGATGATGGGGATCGTGTTTGCTGAGGAAGCTCGAATTGTATAGTAATCTTGCACAAAAATCCGACTGTAAATTTTACTATTATGCCGAAAAATAAGAAACCTGTTGCAAAGGATTTGAAATGGGTGTAATATAAGAATATAGAAAATGAAACGATTAACTTTTGCGCGGAGGAATTATGGCAGCTACAATCAAGGATATTGCGCAGGCGACAGGGCTGTCGGTGGCAACCGTATCGAAATTTTTAAATGGCGCCAATGTCCGGGAGAAGAACCGGATACTTCTGGAGAACGCTATCAGGGAACAGGATTATCACATGAATGAATACGCACGGGCGCTAAAGACGAACCGGAGCCGGACCATCGGCTTCGTTGTGCCGAAGTTCAGTGATACGTTTGCTTCCGGGCTTGCCTCTGAGGCAGTAACGGAACTTAGAAAATACAATTATTCTTTGTTTGTCTGCGAGAGCCACAACAGTATGGAAGGTGAACAGGAAGCCATTGAATTCCTGGCCTCCAAACAGGTAGATGGAATCATGGCCACTCTGATCGGCAGCGATGGCTGGTGCTACAAGAGAATATTTGACCGGTATCGCATACCGGTGGTGTTGTTTGACCAGAAGATGAATTTTGATATCTGCGATACAGTAGTTATCGATAATGCAGGAACCGCATACCGCTCTGTGAAGAAGCTCATCGACGCAGGACATCGTGATATTGCCATTGTCCGTGGACCCGAGGGAAGCTACACGGCTGATCAGCGATATGAAGGTTACGTGCGGGCTATGCAGGAGGCGAAAATTCCGGTTCGGGATGAACTGGTGCTGGTGGTGGATTATACGGACAGCAATATGTACAGCCAGATTAAACGGTTGCTTTCCGGGAAGCGTCGGCCCACCGCAGTATTCGCCATCAATTATTTTACTACCATGAGTACGATTATGGCGTTGAATGAGCTGGGAATTGATATCCCAAGAGACATGTCCATAATCGGCATTGACAATTACAGCCTGTCTCAGATTGTAAAGCCGCGTCTTTGGCTGGCGGAGCAGCCCCTGGCCCGCATGGCAGAAGAAGGAACCAGGCTGCTGCTTGAACGGATCAACAGTCAGGGAGAGCAGAAGGAGGAAGTATTTCACACGGTTACGTTGCCGACAAATATCATAGAGGGGGAATCTATCCGGCAGATTTAGAAGCGCAGGTAGATATTTCTTTGTTCAAAAGTTAAACGATTAACATTTTGCGGCAAATATGGAAAATCAACCCAGGTGAGAGAGACCATGGGGATTTTATAGAATAACTTAAAAACCAGGAGGTAAAATAACTATGAAAAAGCAGGTGTTTTCAATGAAACGGATTCTGACGCTGGTGCTCGCAGTAGCGCTGTTCCTTACCGGGTGCGGTGGGGGAAGCACTTCAGGAGAGGATGATAACCCGGATGACAACTCCGGAACTGCCAATTCTGTGACGCTTAAGGTCTGGATCCAATCCACCAACCAGCCGGAATATTTCCAGTGGGTAAAGGAAACGTTTGAGAGTCAGAACAAGGGAATCAAGCTGAAAATCGAGCCCCAAGCCAGTACCGCGTTGGGGGATAACCTGGATGTGACGTTGGGGGCAGAGGATGCGCCGGATATTGTAGCAACATGGGGCGGTCTGGTAGCCTCTAAGCTGTATAAGGGCAACCGTATCATCGAGCTCAGCGACATTATCACCGATGAGGTAGAGGCCAATTTCGTGGAGGCTGCCACTTATAACAAGCTGGATGGTGACGGTAAATATGTGTCCTTGCCCCTGGCAGGTTTCGTGTCTCCGGTAATCTATTACAACAAAACACAGTTTGATGCATTGGGGATTTCCGTGCCAACTACCTATGAAGAACTGAAAAACGTGGCAAAGCAGATTAGAGCCGCAGGCAAGCAACCATTGATTGCAGGTTTTTCCACATGGCCACTGCCGCACTTTATGCAGGCCATACATGCCAGAACCATGAAACCGGAAGATTTTCAGAAGCTCATTGGAACACCTACGGACTACAATCCTTATGAGCTGGCAGGATTTAAGGAAGGCTTCGATCTCTTGAAACAGTACAATGATGACAAGATTTTTGCGGATAATATCACCGGGTATGACGCGAATATGGCACAGATGGAGTTTATTGGACAGAATGCACTGATGGTGACGGCGCCGTCTCTGGATCTTCTGACATTAAACGATGCCGCTAACTTCGAGCTGGGCGCATTCCTGCTTCCGGCAGGGAGTGTGGATGGACCTCTGGCCAGTGGCGTATATTCCGATGTGTTGGCCATCAATGCCAAGTCTCAACATATTGACGAGTGCAAGAAGCTCTTCGAATTCCTGTTAACATCGGAAGCCCAGGCTAAGCTGCTGGAGTATGAGCTGCTGCCGATACGCAGGGATGTTGACATTTCGGCGGCTAACCCGATTCTTGCCGATGTGATTGCAGCCATCAATGAGAAGGGTGTCAGCGGCTTCTATCAAAGCTATTCCGCTTCCGGTATTGATGTGCAGGTCTTAAATGCCGGTTCTTCTCTGCTGACCGGACAGTCAAATTCTGCAGCCGCGGCCAAGGCTGTTGCAGATTATTACAAAGCAAATGTTATGGACAAGTAAGGAGTGATTCTCTTGAAAGCAAAAACAGCAAACTGTCGTCAACGCGGCCGCTTAGGCCGCCGGGTGGCGCCCTATATCTACATCCTGCCGGCAACGTTTTTTATGGTCATTTTTGTGGGAATCCCCATTTTAATGAGCGTATATATGAGCTTTTATAAAATTGAATCTGTGAATGCAAAATGGGTCTTTGTGGGACTGAAAAATTTCGTGGACGTGTTTGGGCGCAATGATTTCGGCCCGGCCATGCTCCGCACACTGGTGCTGGCAGTGTTCAGCGTTGTAACTACTCTGGGCGGCGGTTTGCTGCTGGCCAATCTGGTGGCTCACCATAAATGGTTGAATTTTTACCGTTATATCTTCTATGTTCCCACGGTTGTATCAGCCATCACCATGGGGCGGCTGTGGAGCATGATCCTTATGCCCAGCAGCTCCGGTTTGATGAATATGGTGCTGAAAAAGCTGTTTGGCTGGGAGAAGCCGGTGAACTGGCTGGGGGATCCCAAGATTACCCTGTATGTTATCATGGGCATCGGTCTGGTGGGCGTGGGTGGCGGTATGACACTGATCCTCTTCACCACAGCCATCAATGATATTCCCCAGGAGGTGCGGGAGGCCGCCATATTAGACGGTGTGAATGGGTGGCAGATGCTGCAGCGGATCACAGTACCCATGATCTGGCCGGTCATCTCTTCATGGACTATTCTGTCCATCATCGGTGCTTTTAAGTCTTTTGAATTTATCTATGCACTTACCGGTGGCGGTCCGGCAGGCTCCACCAGAACCATTGCCATTCTGCTCTATGAGAGCAGTAAGACCAGCAGTAATGGCTATGGATACAGCGCGGCAATGGGACTTCTGCTGACTTTGTTTGTATCGATTTTTTCATTGACATACATGCGTGTATCCAACTACGGCAAGAGTAGCGAGGATTAGGAAAGGGGTGAAGAAGCCGATGAAAAAAAGAAAGAAATCTTCTTTGACAGCACGGATAAAACGGAAATGGTGGATCATCCCGCGGGAACTGTATCTGTGGTTTAACATATTCCTTATGCTGTTTCCGCTGTATTTCATGATTGTATCCTCCATGAAGACCAATGCGGAATTTTACAATAGTGCCTTGTCGCTTCCTCAGAACGCATGGGCGACATTGAAGGAGAATATGACCATGGCGTTCAGTGGTCTGGTGGGCAATATACAATATACCGGATTCGGCACCATGCTATTCAATACAGTGGTGCTGTCTGTGCTGTCACTGGTGGTAATGGTAATGGTTGCGTTCCTGGCGGGGTATGCCATGGGAACGCGGCAGTTTAAAGGGAAGACGTTATTCACCATACTTTTGCTGACCATTCAGACCGTTCCCTTCTTTGGATATATCATACCCATGTATATGTTCGTGGATAAGCTGCATCTTACCAATAAGCTTCTGGGGGTGGTTCCGGTGTATGTGGCGGTATCACTGCCATCAACCATCATCCTTATGCAGGGCTTTTTCAGCTCATTCCCCAAGGCCATCGAGGAGGCCGCATTGATTGATGGGTGCGGTGAGGTGAAGTAGCTGATCCATATCGTGCTGCCGATGTCCAAGGGCGCCATCGCATCCATGGCGATCATTAATTTTATGGGATACTGGAATGAAGTTGCGATATCGTCATTGATGTTGACGGATGCGAAGCTTCGAACCATCAATATTGGCGTATTGATGACAAATTCACAGACGGGAGTCATGAATTATGCGTATGTGTTTGCGTTGCTGGTGTTGTCGGCAGTGCCAAACTTTATCTTCTTTACGATCTTCCAGAAGAATATCATTGGGGGAATTTCGTTGGGAAGCGTGAAAGGATAGAAAATGAAAACCGAAATGGAGGAGTGAAAATGAAGCACATGAGAGTAAGGTTGTTAAGCCTGGTATTGGTTGTGGCAATGATTGTCGCATTGCTGCCGGGAAACCGGGTGGTGACTTCGGCAGCGCAGGGTGTGTCGGGGACTGAAAACCAGAGTGGAGTGAAGTATGTGTACATACCGACGCCGGATCTGACGACAGCTTCGCGATATGGCGGAAGTGGTCTTCACGGGAATTTTATAGATTCCTATTCCGGAGGTACCAACGAGTGTGGCAACAAGACATTGCTGCTGCAGGCAGACGGAGACTATGTGGAGTATGATATCGATCTTGCGGATGATGCAGCATCTGCTGTGCTTAAAGTATATGCTACATCGGCGGTAGTGTCGGTGAGGCCGCAGGGCGGGGAGTTTCAGACCATGACGGCAAGGAACGGTGGGGCAGCCAACCGTGGTGTCAACTTGTTTGACTTGACGACAGACAATGCATTGTCTGCAGCAGACAAGAAGTTTACCGTGCGTATCAGCTTCGGAGGAAGCACCGTGGTGCTGAACAGCCTGGCAGTAGTGGCAGAGCAGCCGGAGCTGTCGGAGGCTTATGAACTGGAGCTGCTTGGCGAGAATTATATGGCTCAGTTGGAGGATGTGTCGGCGAATGCGACCCGCTATTTTGACCAGGGAGTGAATCCGACTGTGTGGCTTCACAACGGGGAAGCTGTTACTTTCCGGTTTGATTATGAGGACTCGATTGTTGATGTGGAATACCTGTATAGCGCACTTGGCGCAGCCCTTATCGGTGATGTCAGCGTGGACGGGACAAACTGGACAACACTTTCTGCAAGTGGCGGAAAGCTTGCGGAGCAGGTAACGCTGCCGGAAAATAAAGTATTCTATCTGCGGTTTACGGCACAGGGAGGGGATGCATTCTTTAAGAATCTGAGTCTGAAGCCGGTGTATAAAAGTATTGCGGTAGAGGATACCTGGTATCAGCGGGTGACAGATCTGACCAATACCTTTGCTTATGGCGGAAATATTGTTCCCGGCTTTAACGATACATACAATGGTGGCTCCAGTGCAGAGAATCCCACACTGCTTCTGAATGATGCCGGTGATTTCGTAGAATATTATTTTGACTTGACGGATGACGCTGCTTTGGCAGTGCTCAAGCTGTATATGACAGGGGCAAAAGTGCTGGTGAAGCCGGAAGGCGGCGAATATACCGTGCTGACTGCCCGTAACGAGGAGGGCGGCAGTTTCAATCGGAATGTAGCAGTCTATGACTTAAATGATAGTAATGCACTGTCCCGGGCAGATCGGCGTTTTATGCTACGGATTGAGAGTGCTGCGGGTGGCACTGTGCTTCAGGGCATTTATATTACCGTGAAGGAGCCGGAACTTACGAAAGCGTATGAGTTAGATCCTCTGGGCGAGAGCTATCTGGCCAACTTCTACATGGCATCCCAGGGGGTGAACCGCTTCTTTGACAATGGAAATCAGCCGGCCATTCATGTGGTAAATGGTCAGTCGTTGACGTTCCGCTTTGACTTTATTGACAGCATCGAGTCGTTTTCCTATGCGTATGGGCAGGTGGGGAGTCCACTTACCGCAGAAGTCAGCGGAGACGGAAATACCTGGCATGTCATGGAGCAGAGCGGGCATTTGGAGGATGCGATGGAGCTTCCGGCAGGAAATGTGTTTTATATCCGCTTTACGGCGGCAGCCGGAGACGGATTTTTAAAGACACTGACTGTGACACCGGAGAACAAGAATGTACCGGAGAAGCCTGTAGAGGAGGCTGATGATATCTACCTTCCAATTAAGGATCTGTCCAACGCAGCACGTTATGGCGGAGATTCTATTGCGGAAGGATTTAATGATCAGCATATCGACGGAGGAAATGCAGTGAATCCGTCCTTGCTATTGCAAAGCGCAGGGGATTATGTGGAATATGATTTCAATCTGCCTGATGATGTGAACCGTGCCACACTGAAGCTGTATTTGAAGGACGGAGTTATTTCTGTGAAGCCGGCGGGCGGAGCCTACAAGAATCTGACCGCCCGCAATGATCAGGGTGGGCATTTTGACCGGAATGTGGCGATCT
>CAKSAI010000086.1 GCA_934434905.1 uncultured Lachnospiraceae bacterium
GAAATGTGCATACGGTAGACATAAATTCGTTAAGAACGAGACTTAAAGAAAACGGTGCGGTTTGAAAAGGTCGAAGCCATGAATGCCGTTTATGGCACGTTGAGGGGGAGTCACTCCCCCCTGCTTGCTCTCCGAAACTCGCTGGGGCTCATATTCATATGGTTTCGAAAAACCCTTGAGAATGAATGCGGTGAGGGAAAGTGTAATTGGTCTGAGACATCACTGATGGACATATTAGTTGTTTCCAGTAATTCTGTGGCGGTTGTCAGTTTCTTACGCAGAATGTATTCCTTCATGGTAAATCCCATTTTTTCCGTAAAAATATGGGATAAATAGTACTCACTGTAGGATAATTCCTTGGCGATACTTTTAATGGTGGTTATTTTAATATAATTTTTGTCTATATATTTCAGCGCCTGATAGACTGCCTGATTCGAAAATCTCAGATCAGGTTTGATAAACTTTTTCTGGAATCTTCCGTTTAAGATACGATGCAGCTTTATCAATAGCTGGCAAAAATAGCATTGGATCATAGTGTTGCTTTCAATGTCAGAAAGGAAAAATTCCTCCAATAAGGAATTGAACAGAGCAGATATACTATTTTCATCCGTAACGACGAACTCGTCTATATTCCGGATCGCCTGAAAGAAGGGCTGTGTGCTTTTTTCTTCCGGATTGGGCAGGAAGCCGATACAGCAATAGTGGAAATTATGGTCGGGATCAGCTACGATCCGGTGGGTAGGACCTTGCTTGATATAGTGGATCTGGCCTTTCGTTAATTTACAGGAATGTCCGTTGTAGTAGACCGTTGCACTTCCGGAGATGACATAGGTTATTTCATCGCAGGATTGCTCATGATCGCATACTTCCCCGCTGCTGATCAGTGAAAGCTCAGCAATCTGTATGATATGCGCGGAGGGAAGATGTAGCTGTCCTTTTGTAAATACTTTGTCGTATGCGAAGATTCTATCTGGCATTATCGTTCTGCCTCCTGGTTATTTCTTGCTTTTTGCTTGATAGTATACAATAATTTTTAAAAAAACGGAAGTAATTTATTATCTGCGTTTTGTTTTATATATTCCGTCGGCGTAAAACCGGTTTTCTCCTTGAAAAGTCGGCAGAAATGATACGGATTGGAAAAGCCGCACAATTCTGCAACTGCAGCAATTTTTAAGCGGTTTTCAGCTAAAAGCTGTTTTGCTTTATTGATTCGAATATCGATTATGTATTGCTTCGGGGTGAGCTTATAGGTGTCTGAAAATATTTTTCGGAAATAAACCTCGCTAATATTGCATTTTTCGGCTAACTCAGTATTTGTAAGCCTTGGATTCCAATAGTTGCTTTCCAGATGCTTGATTGCAGGTGCAAGACAACCGTGCAGCGGGCTTTCGAGGGAAAGACGGTGCAGCATATCATAAAAAATACTCATTATTTTAGCTCTGTTTTCTTCAAAAAGAGACAGAGCTTTTATTTTTTCAAAATCCTTGATATACGCATCGGCATGTTGAATCGGCAGGGAGAGTATCTCGTCGCATAAAAAGTCCATACACAAAAAGTTTATAACCGGAAAGAAACCGGTTTTATCGCCGTACAGCGAATAGCTTTGGTCTTTCGGCAGGATGACGACATGGTCTTTGTCAGATACAACCTGCTTTCCGTTGATGTTATAGGTTATTTTCCCTTCCGAGCAGAAGGACAGACCATAGCAGCTTCTGTTTTGTATCTGAACAGCCCGTCCCTTGGGGGAGGAAACGGAAAAAATTCCACAAATCTCAGTTACAGTAATTTGGTTTAGACGAATCATCTGTTATCCAGCCTCCTTTGCACATCTTATGTATGTTTGTAGATATACTACGATTTTATCAGTTTATCCACCTTGTGTATCATGTTTTCTTTAATATAAATCATTCTATCAAAAAAAGCAATGAAATAGTGGCAAAAAAGTATCGGAAAGATCAAGATGATATCGTTTTACGCATTGCAAAGCTGGTGTGTCACATTCATAATGAGCGTAACAATACAGAAAGGCGAGGTATACGCAGATGGATTTTAAAGAAAAAACCGCAATTTCAACCGGAGCGGCATCGGGAATGGGGCTTTTGTTTGCGCAAGAGTGGACAAGACTTGGCGGAAATGTTGTTATGTGCGATGTGAACGAAAAAGTGCTTAATGAAAAGGTGTATGAGATTAACGAAAAAGGCGCGGGAAAGGCAATCGGCGTGATCTGTGATGTCCGTGATTACGCACAGGTGTGCGATGTGAGGAATCAGGCTGTCGTGGCATTTGGCAGGATCGACGTAGTTTGCAATTTCGCAGGAGGTTATTCAAGAAGAATGCTGGGGATTGATCCGGCGCTTGACTTCCCGGATGTGCCAATTGATGTCTTTGATTGGGGACTGGATGTGAATCTGAAGGGCCCGTTTTATTTTGCTCATGCAGTATTAAAGCAGATGCGGGAGCAGGAGAGCGGTCTTATCATTAACATCGGATCAATTACGGGAAAAGAAGGATCGGGTTTTGGCATGGATTATCCGACAGCGAAAAGCGGGGTCATGTATGGACTTACAAAATCAATCGCGCAATATGGAGAAGCACATAATATCCGCTGTGTCTGTGTATCTCCGGGACCAGTGCTCACGCGGCCGGGGATGGCATCTATGAGAACTCTTTTGGGCAGAGCCGCAAAACCGCAGGAAATCATTGATCTGATCCTGTTTATTGCATCGGATAAGGGGCAGTTTATCAACGGTGAGAACATCATGATTGATGGCGGCAGAAATGCGATGGGAAGGTGGGATTGAGGTTGGAACAGGAAAAGAGTTTTTACAAAAATGCTCTTCCTCTGCTCACTGTTATGGTTCAGGCAGACAATCCGCCAAGAATAAAAGAACTGATGGATAAATCCGTGCCAGAGGGCGCGGAGGCGTTCGGAATACAGCTTGAAAAGCTGGAAAGTCGTTACCGGACGAAAGAGGTTTATAAGGACTTGTTTTCCTATGCGGAGGGAAAGCCGTCTTATGTGACGAATTACCGCTATGCAGGGAACAAGGGAAAGGACGACCGGCAGTTGGCGGACGAGCTTCTTGAGGTGGCAGAATGCGGGGCTGATCTGTGTGATGTGATGGGTGATTATTTTGACAGCCAGCCGGGAGAGATGACCTATGAAAGCAGCGCTGTCGCAGAGCAGGAGGTGCTCATTAAAAAACTGCATGAGAAGGGAACAAAAGTTCTTATGTCTTCCCATATATTCAAGTTTACTCCGGCAGAAGAGATCCTCGCTATCGCCATGGAACATCAGAGACGCGGAGCGGATATATGCAAGATTGTCAGCGGAGCCGATAATATGGAGCAGCAGCTTGAAAACCTCAAAATAATCAATATGCTGAAAGAAAAATTAGATATTCCATTTCTGTTTCTTTCATCTGGCGAGTGCAGGATTTTGCGAAGGATAGGCGGAGAATTGGGGTGTTGCATGTATCTGTGCGTTTATGAATATGACGAGCTGGCAACGCCGCAGCAGCCGCTTCTGCGGGATATAAAAATAATAAGAGATACCATGAATATACAAGACTAAAGGAGATAGAAAATTATGGAATTTACAGGAAAAACAGCGCTTGTTACAGGCGCAGCGACAGGAATCGGCCGTGCGGTGGCAATCAAATTTGCGCAAAACGGAGCAAATGTAGTGCTTGTGGATATTAATTCAGACAAGCTGGAAAGCGTTAAAACAGAAATCAAAGCATACACGCAGAACGTAATGGCCCTGACGTGTGATATCAGCAATGAGACAGCGGTCTACGAGGCGGTTAGAGAAGCCACAGGAATGTTTTCAAGAATAGATATTCTTATCAATAACGCTGCTGTATGGCGCTGCTGGGATTCTTTCGTAAACACAGCCACTGAGGAGTGGCGGAAATTTATGGATGTAAATATTCTGGGAACGGTTTATCTTACGAAGGCTGTGTTGCCGGCAATGCTTGAAAACAGTTACGGGAAGATCGTCAATGTGGCATCGGTTGCCGGAGTATACGGAATCGCCAATATGGTGCATTACTCCGCAACAAAGGGAGCTGTGATCGCAATGACCAGGGCACTGGCAAAGGAAGTGACGGATAAAGGTGTATATGTCAACTGCGTTTCTCCGGGAAGCGTAAGCCCGGCGGAGAATCCTGATATGGACTATTATGAGAAAAGTGAACTTTCTTTCTTGGGAAGAACCGGAACCGACAATGAAAACGCTAATCTCATATGCTTTCTTGCAAGTGATGAGGCCACCTACATCGCAGGACAGAATATACAGATTGATGGGTGCAGGAAGAAGCAATAAAGAAAACCTTTGCCAGGTGGAGACTTTCGCTGCTAAAACGTAGCAGTGCAGAGCTTGGGGGGGTCATGCTTTCCATTCTCAAAAACCCCTGCGTTTTCTTACCTCACGGGGAGTCAGTCCCATGTGCTTTTTCAGTATTCTGCGAAAGTGCGAGGCGGAGCTTAAGCCAATTAAGGCGCTGATCTCTTCCACGGATTTGTCGGTGGTGATAAGATATTCCACACCCTTCTGACAGATTGCTTTCAGCCTGTAATCATTTGGTGTGCAGCCATCGTGTTCCTTGAAAAGCAGATAAAGATACGGCTCACTGATGTAGCAGTTACGCGCGACTTCGGAGATGGAACAGCTTGTGTTGCTGCGGATATATTTTTTGGCCATGGCAACAAGTTCTTCTTTCCTGGAAAGAGATTGATTTTGCAGCAGGTAGGGGAGTAGCTTTGACAGAGCCTCGTAGAACATGCCAAGTGTTGCACACCTCAGAGTGGTACCGTCGGTGGGAATGCGTGTGATCAATTCTTTCAGGGAATCATCGCACGGAATTACCTGCAGGGCAAAATGGATCTTTTCGGCAGCCTCGAGCTGTAAGAAACCAAAGGAGAGCCAGGACACGTCATCTTCGCCGTACCAATAGGACTGGTAAGGAAGATTTTTGGGAATAAAGAACACATCTCCCTCATCGATGTGGAGTGTATTGTGTTTGGAGACGATTTTGGCAGTTCCCTTTTGCATGTATGCAATATAATGCATCAGGCAGCCGGCTCTGCTATCCGTATAATGAAACTTTTTAAAGTTTAGCCCGTAAAAAGCAAAATTATTAGATAAAAGAATATTATTCACTTCGTTCACCACCAAAAATATAATAGGATTGTACCCTTTTATTATATTATATGATATTGTTTCCGAAGTCAACTGCCGATATACTTTAGGAAACGAAGAAAACTTTTCGCCTGGCAAGTGCGGTTTTCTTGATCATACGGAGGTGCAGAATATTGAAAAGTAAACAGATTGTATTTACAAAACCATGCGTTGCGGAACTGATTGAAAACGAAGTGAGGCTGCCGGAGGCCAACGAGGTGCAGGTCAGACTTGTGATTTCAACCATAAGCAGCGGAACCGAACGGGCAAATCTTGTCGGGGATCCGAATATAGGGATAGGATCTAACGGGCTGGTGGTATTTCCGAGAGTATCAGGGTACAGCTCTTCCGGAATTGTGGCGGCGGTTGGAGAAGCGGTCACCGACTTGAAACCCGGCGACAGGGTAGCGATGTCCTGGACCATTCACAGTCAGTTTGTCACGCTGAAGCGTGAACTGGTATATAGATTACCGGATAAAGTTTCCTTTCACGACGGTGCGTTATTTCATATAGGGATCTTTCCGCTGGCAGCCATCAGAAAGTGTCATCTTGAGATCGGCGAGTCCGCAATCGTGATGGGGCTGGGCATACTGGGACTTGTTGCAATTCCGCTCTTAAAGGCGGCGGGTGCAGTACCTGTTATCGCAGTTGATCCAGTTCCCAGGAAGCGGGAGAAAGCGCTTTCGGTGGGAGCTGACTATGCGTTAGATCCGTTTGCTGAGGATTTTGCAAAGATCGTTAAGGAAATAACCGACGGCGGGGCAAAGGTGGGCATTGAAGTAACGGGCATTGGAGCTGGGCTTGACGGTATTCTTGACTGTATGGCCCGTTTTGGAAGAGTGGCGCTTTTGGGCTGCACAAGAAATAAAGAATTTACCATCGATTATTATAGAAAGGTACATGGTCCCGGTATCACGCTTGTAGGCGCGCATACTTTGGCGAGGCCGGATTTTGAATCCCACAGCGGCTGGTGGACACAGAAGGACGATATCGATGCTGTTATGCGGCTCACTGAGATGGGGAGAATCAAGCTCTTGGATATGATCGATGAGATTCATTCGCCTTTAGAGGCACCGGAAGTATATACACGTCTTGCAAATGAGAAGGCGTTCCCGCTAGTGCAGTTTGATTGGAGGACTTTGGAATGCGCAGAATAAAAATAGCCCAGATCGGAGCCGGTCATGATCATGCGACAGCAGCAATCCAGACATTAAAGCTCCAAAGCGATATCTATGAACTTGTCGGATTTGCCGTTGTTCCGGAGGACAGCGGAAACCTCCCACAATTTTCCTATGAAGGAAATAAAGGGGAATACGAAGGTGTTTCGCAGCTGACAGTTGATGAGATTTTAAATTATCCAGGGCTTGACGCTGTATGCATTGAGACGGAGGATCGGGCACTCACCAAATATGCCCTGCTGACAGCCGAGAGGGGACTTCATATCCATATGGATAAGCCCGGCGGAGCTTCCGATGGCGCGTATGACAGGCTGATTGACACGGTAATGGAGAAAAATCTTGTATTCCATACCGGGTATATGTACCGATACAATCCAGCCGTTATTCAGTTAAAAGAAGACATTGCGGCAGGAAAGCTTGGAGATATTATTTCGGTGGAAGCGCAGATGAACTGTACACACGGTCTGGAGAAAAGAAACTGGCTTGGCAATTACAAGGGCGGAATGCTCTATTATCTGGGCTGTCACCTGATCGATCTTGTCTATTCCATTATGGGAGAGCCGGAGAATGTTATTCCGCTCAGCGTATCATCGGGCTATATGGGAACAAACGCCGAAGATTTTGGTATGGCTGTTTTTAAGTATAAAAACGGTGTTTCCTTCGCAAAGAGCACAGCGGTGGAGATGGGAGGTTTTGAGCGCAGGCAGCTGGTTGTCTGCGGAACAAAGGGTACCGTGGAACTGAAGCCGTTTGAATGGGTCGGTGGTGAATGCCCCGGTGTATTCGCACCCCTGACAACCGGTGTCAGGGAAGCGTACAGTGAAAACTGGCATGAAAGAGGAGCTTATCATGATACGGCGGTATACGGAAGATATGACGCGATGTTCCGGTCATTTGCTGCTTATGTGAACAAAGAAAAGGAAAATCCGTATGACTATGAATATGAAAGAAAGCTGCATAAGCTTATTTTGAAGGCATGTGGAGGAGAAAACCAGGAATGAATAAAAAAGATAAGAAGGTATTATTGATTGCAGGCGGCGGAACGCTTGGCAGTTACACGGCAAAGGAACTATTGAAGTCAGGCTGCTTCGTGGACATCATCTGTCTTGAGGACAATGTATCCGATAATGATCATCTTTGTTTTTACAAGGAATATGCGACTCTTGCATATTTGGAGGAATTCCTGAAGAACAGATATTATGACGGCATTGTCAACTTTGTCCATTATGAAAGCGTGGAATCATATAAGCCTGTACATAAGCTGCTTTCTGCAAAGACCGGACATCTGATATTTCTCTCGTCTTACCGGGTATATGCCGATCTGCAGCATCCAATCACGGAGACGGCGCCGCAGCTTATTGACACGGTAAAGGATACCGAATTTCTGGAAACGGAAACCTATGCCGTGCCGAAGTCCCAAAACGAACGGTTTATCAGAGAGGAGAGCGGAATCTCAAACTGGACGATCGTGCGCCCTGTCATCTCGTTTTCAGACAAAAGGCTTGATATCGTTACCGTATCGGGCAGAGAGGTTCTTGAACGGACAAAGCGTGGAGAAACGATCCTGCTTCCGCAGGAAGCGAGAACGCTTACGGCAGGACTTGACTGGGCGGGCAATTCCGGTAAGCTGATCGCAAATCTTTTATTTCAGGAAAAGGCTTTCGGTGAAGCCTATACAATTTCATCAGCGCAAAATCTCACTTGGGGCGAGGTGGCGGATATCTATACGAGGCTGATTGACGCCAGGTTTAAGTGGGTAGGCACAGAGGAATATATCGAAAGCCGTAATTATGTAGGTCCGCCATGGATCGTAAAATATGACCGATTGTTCGACCGGGAGATTGATAATCGAAAAGTTCTGGAAGTAACAGGACTTACGAGAAGAGACTTTACCTCCATTGAGGAAGGGATAAAGATTGAACTGAAAAATATTGCAATGAAAGGATGAAATTCATGAAAGCGATACTTGTAAATAATAACAGAAGCCTCAGATGGGATAACGTACCTGACCCGGTTCTGGGCGAGGACGACTGCCTTATAAAGATAGAAGCGGCGGCGCTCAACCGGGCAGATCTTATGCAGAGAGAGGGAGATTATCCGCCCCCTCCCGGCTGTCCCGACTGGATGGGACTTGAAATTGCCGGGACAATTGTTGCGATAGCGGACGGCGCAAAAGTAAAGTCTGACTGGAAGATCGGCGATAAGGTATGCGCACTTTTGGGCGGTGGAGGTTATGCCGAATATGCCAATGTAAAGTACGATATGCTGATGCCGGTTCCGAAAAACTGCTCTATGGTAGAGGCGGCTGCCATGCCGGAAGCGTTTGCCACTGCATACCTGAATCTTTTTATCGAAGGAAAGATTAAGGCAGGCGATACGCTGCTGATGAATGCGGGAGCGAGCGGACTGGCAAGTGTTATCATTCCCATGGCGAAAGCCTTTGGCGTGCGTGTTATTACGACCGTATTGACAAAAAAGATTGCAGATTCCATTCGTCATCTGAATGCCGATATCGTGGTAAATACGGATGAAATGGATATCGTAGAAGTGCTGAAGCAGCAGTTGGAGGAAGGCCATGCGGTAGATGTTGCCATCGATTGTTTGGGCGGAGAAGTCATGGGCAGATGCCTTCCGTATCTGACCCACGGCGCACGCTGGATCATGATCGCATCAATGGCAGGATCAAAGACGGAGATCGACCTGGTGAATATTTTCAAAAGGAATGTAAGAATCATCGGAAGTACGCTTCGTTCCAGAACTCCGGCAGTCAAAGCCGAAATTTTGGCAGATCTTGTGCGCGATGTATGGCCGAAGGTAGAGACCGGGGAAGTGAAGCCGACCATCTACAAGACACTGCCGATCACTGAAGCGGGGGCAGCACAGGATATCCTGTACCGTGGCGAGAATGTCGGAAAGGTAGTTTTGACGATAGAATGAACCGTGAAATCGGGAGGTGAAATACGAATATGAAGATAGATGAAATAGACGCCAATTTTAAAGTTAAAACGAATATTCAGGAGAAGAACATTCGCTGGTATGACGCAAAAGAAGAAGTATTTATGAAATACGGCATAATCAGCTCCGACGAGGACTATCTTCGTGTGCCGAGAGAAATTGCGAAGACAGTAAATGAGGGAGTTGCTGAACTTTGTGCTTCCACATCAGGCGTCAGAATCAGGTTTTGCACAGATTCACCATATATTGCGATAAAGGCTGTTTTCCCGTGGGTATGGAAGTTCCCCTTTATGCCACTCACTGGAAGCAATGGGTTTGATCTATATCAGGAAATTGGCGGTCAACAGTTTTTGACAGGTGCGTATATTCCGCCGATGGATGAGGAGAAGGGCTTCGACGGCATTGTTTATACCAAAAACAGTCAGGAAGCTATGATAAATTATGTCCTTAATTTTCCACTTTATAATCCGGTTACAAAGCTGTATATCGGATTAAAGGAGGGAAGCAGAATTGAGCGCCCTGACAGTTATATAAATAAAAAGCCGGTGGTGTTTTACGGCTCGTCCATAACACAGGGCGGGTGTGCATCAAGGCCGGGAAATATTTACCAGAACGTTTTATCCCGTGCATTAAATATGGATTATTTAAGTCTCGGATTTTCAGGAAGTGCCAGGGGTGAAAAGGAGATCGCGGAGTATATGGCAGAGCTTGATATGTGTGCATTTGTTTCAGGTTACGATGATAATGCACCTGATTCAGAATATTTGAAAAAGACACATTTTGCCTTGTACGAAACGGTGCGGAGTAAAAAACCGGAATTGCCGTATATTATGGTATCACATCCGTGCCAGGGCGTAATAAATGAGGCTGTTTTACGCCGTAAGATCATAATGGAAAGTTATATCAAAGCACTTGACAGGGGAGACAAAAATGTTTACTTTATCGACGGCGATTCCCTGTTCGCAGGCTATGAATATGACAATTGTTCGGTGGAAGGCAGCCATCCGAATGATCTGGGATTTTACCGTATCGCGCAGGGAATGCTACCAATACTTCGAAGTATATTGTATAAACAGTAAAGGAATTTTTTTCATTCCTTTCATTGTATTTTCAAAAGAAATCCGTTATACTAAGGGAAAGTACCTTGTGTAACGGATTTTTTCTTATATGTGGGAGGTGTACGGATGGGAAGAACGGTAGCCATTGGTATACAGAATTTTAATGAAATCATAGAAAACAACTATTTTTACGTGGATA
>CAKSAI010000087.1 GCA_934434905.1 uncultured Lachnospiraceae bacterium
CTCCCGCTCAGGCTTACAGGACATTCGCAATCCGCTCTGCTACTTGCTCATGAAATTGCCTGAGCTCCCGCTCAGGCTTACAGGACATTCGCAATCCGCTTTGCTACTTGCTCATGAAATTGCCTGAGCTCCCGCTCAGGCTTACAGGACATTCGCAATCCGCTCTGCTACTTGCTCATGAAATTGCCTGAGCTCCCGCTCAGGCAATTTCAAATTGTGAGTTATACAAACTCGCATAGAATCCGTTCTTCTTAAGCAGCGTCTCGTGATTCCCCTGCTCAATGATATCGCCGTCCTTCATCACCAGAATCACGTCGGCATCCTTGATGGTCGAGAGACGGTGCGCGATAACAAAGCTGGTTCTGCCCTTCATCAGATTGTTCATGGCCTTCTGGATCCGTTCCTCGGTTCTGGTATCCACGGAGCTGGTAGCTTCGTCCAGGATCAGGATCGGATTATCAGCCAGAATCGCTCTGGCGATGGTTAGGAGCTGTCGCTGACCCTGAGATACATTGCTGGCATCCTCATTGAGTTCCATCTGATAGCCGCCGGGCAGTGTCTGGATAAAGTGGTGGGCATGAGCCGCCTTAGCTGCCGCAATGACCTCCTCATCGGTAGCGTCAAGCCTGCCATAGCGGATATTTTCCATGATTGTGCCCTTAAACAGCCAGGTATCCTGTAAGACCATGCCAAAATTCTCCCGAAGCTCACTGCGGTTGAAATCCTTGACATTATAGCCGTCCACCTTGATACACCCGGCATTCACATCATAGAAACGCATCAGCAGCTTCACCATGGTGGTCTTGCCTGCCCCGGTAGGTCCTACAATAGCCGCCATCTGTCCCGGCTGCACCTGGCAGTTGAAATCGTGGATGATAACCTTCTCCGGGTCATAACCGAACTGTACATGTTCAAATTTCACACGGCCTTCCATCTTTTCAAGCTTCACCGGATGTTCCACGGTCTGATCTTCCTCTTCCTCGTTCAGGAACTCGAATACACGCTCGGCTGCCGCCGCTGTGGACTGAAGCATGTTAGACACCTGGGCTATCTGGATAATGGGCTGCGTAAAGTTCCTCACATACTGGATAAAGGACTGGATATCCCCCACCTCAATGCTTCCCTTGACAGTGAGCACGCCACCCACTACAGCCACAGCCACGTAGCCCAGGTTTCCCACAAAGTTCATGACCGGCTGCATAAGCCCGGACAGGAACTGGGATTTCCATGCGGAGGAAAAGAGCTTGTCGTTGGTATCGTTAAACACCTTCAGCATATCCTCTTCCTTGTTGAAGGCCTTGACGATATTCTGTCCGCTGTAGACCTCCTCCACCTGGCCATTCACCTCTCCCAGATACTTCTGCTGACTCACGAAATACTTCTGAGAATGCTTTATCACCAACCCGATCAATATGGCGGAGATTGGCAGGATCACCAGGGCGATCAATGTCATCATCGGACTGATGGACAGCATCATGATCAGAACACCGATGAGCGTAGCGACAGAACTGACCAGTTGGGTCACACTCTGGTTTAAGCCCTGTCCCAGAGTATCCACGTCATTGGTGATACGGGAAAGCACCTCACCGACTGTCCTGGACTCAAAATATTTCATGGGCATCCGGTTAATCTTCTTAGAGATATCGTCCCGGAAGCGGTAGCAGATCTTCTGGATGATCCCGGTCATAATCAGGCCCTGAATGAAGTTAAACAGAGCGCTCAACACATACATTCCAAGTAAAAACAGAAGGATCTGTCCGATTTTTCCGAAATCAATGCCGCTTCCGCCGGACAGCTTGCCGATCAGACCGTTAAATATCTCAGTGGTCGCTTTTCCTAATATCTTCGGGCCGAAAATATTAAATACCGTAGAGCCTATGGCAAACAGGATAACAAAAAGGATACCGATCTTATACCGCCCGATGTACGCCAGTAATTTGGACAAAGTCCCCTTAAAATCCTTGGCCTTCTCCCCCGGCATCATCCGTCCTCCCGGACCGCCCGGGCCGCCCGGCCCTCTGTGGCGCATGGTAGGCTGCGTTTCCGTTCTTCTCTCATCACTCATTATAAGCGCCTCCTTTCCCTGCAAGCTCTTCCTCTGATAGCTGGGATCTGGCGATCTCACGATATGTCTCACACCCCGCCAGCAACTCTTCATGCGTGCCGATACCGGCGATCGCTCCATCCTCCAGCACAATGATCTGGTCTGCATGCAGGATCGTACTGATCCGCTGTGCCACAATGATCACCGTGGCATCGGAGATCTTCTCATTCAGAGCCTTCCGCAGCACGGCATCTGTCTTATAGTCAAGTGCCGAGAAGCTGTCATCAAACAGGAATACCTTTGGCTGCCTGGCAATGGCTCTTGCGATAGACAACCGCTGTTTCTGCCCGCCGGACACATTGGTTCCGCCCTGGGCAATGGGACTGTCGAACTTCTCCTCTTTCTGTTCAATGAACTCCATGGCCTGGGCGATCCCTGCTGCCTCAATCATCTTATCATCTGTCACCTGCTCCCCGGCAAACTTCACATTGGAAGCGATTGTCCCGGAAAACAGCACCGCCTTCTGCGGCACAAACCCCAGGAGGCTTCGAAGCTTATGCTGAGAGAGATCCCGGATATCAATACCGTCCATGGTAATTCTCCCGTCTGTCACATCATAAAATCGCGGGATCAGATGAAGCAGTGTAGATTTCCCGCAGCCGGTGCTTCCGATGATAGCTGTCGTCTTTCCCGGTTGAGCGGTAAAGGAAATATGCCGCAAAGCATCCTCATCAGCGCCCGGATACCGGAAGGAAACATCCTCAAAGGATACCACCCCCTGGAAATCCTGCTTCGCATCATCCAAAACGGTCTCTTTATCATGGATTGCAGGCTCCACCTTAAGCACCTCATCAATCCGGTTTGCCGCCACACCTGCTCTTGGCAGCATAACAGAGATCATAGTGATCATTAAGAAGGACATGACAATCTGCATGGTATATGTGATAAACGCCATCATATCGCCAACCTGGAGATTCCCCAGATCAATACCATGGGCTCCTGACCAGACAATCAGCACGGTGATCCCGTTCATGATCAGCATCATGGCCGGCATCATGATCGTCATCACGCGATTGGTAAATAATTGATTTTTCATCAGATCCCGATTGGCACCTGCAAACCGCTCCTCCTCATGCTTCTCTCTGGAAAATGCCCGGATCACCGGAACACCGGTAAGGATCTCACGGGACACCAGATTCAGATTGTCCACCAGCACCTGCATTTTCTTGAATTTCGGCATGGCCACCTTCATCAGCACTGCCACCAGTACCAGGATAATACCCACTGCCAGACCGATGATCCATCCCATTCCCGTCCGGGTATTGACAACCTTGATCACACCACCAATGCCTAAGATTGGTGCATACAGCACCATCCGAAGCAACAGGACAGACACCATCTGGATCTGCTGGATATCGTTGGTACTTCTGGTAATCAGAGATGCCGTAGAGAACTGATCCATCTCTCCATGAGAAAAGGATACCACCTTCTGAAAGATCCGGCTCCGCAGATTCCTGCCAATCCCTGCTGATGTATAGGAAGCGATTAACCCCGTCAGAATGGCAGCAGCCATCATGGCGATGGTAATACCAAGCATTTTGGCACCGGTCAGCAACAGGTAATGCATCTGATAAGTGCCAAGATCAACGCCCAGCGCCTCGTACTCACTCTTCACCACCAGAACCGCCTTCTGCTGGATGATGGATTCGCTCATATCACCCATCTGCTCTCTTGCAGTGTTCTCCATCTCCTGAAGCTGCTCCCGGCTCATGGCACCACTGTCAATCATCTGCCGTAGGGCGTCTGAATCAATCTCCTGGGATTCCCGGATACTGGAAAGCATCACCAGCGGCATGCCCAGCAATTCGTCCAGCTTCTCCAGCTCCTTTCGCTCATTCACCGTCCGCTCGTAATTGCCCTCTGCATTCACTTCATAGCTGCTTTTCAGTACTTTCTCATCTTCTTCGTTCAGAAAAAGACAAATGCTGTCAAAAGTCTCCGGCCGCATCTCCTCCATAGCTACATGCTCGATCCCGCCCTGCTGAATCCCAATATCCACAATATCCGAGGTATACTGGGGCAGGGACAGGTCGCAGAGAGCCTGTAGGATCAACAGCAGCACGGTCAGCACTACTGCTCCCTTGGATTCCCAAAGGTACTTGAATATCTTGCCCATCCTGTTCCACTCCATTCTTCAATTCCTATTTCGTCGATGTACAGGATTTTATATTACTATTATGAAATTATATAGTCAATGAATTAAATCTAAAATTTCCATTAATTACGCAAATTCGTATACCCCATCAAGCTCTCATCCACATCCCTGGCGACCTCACGGCCCTCCCGTATGGCCCATACCACCAGCGACTGTCCCCGGTGCATATCCCCGGCGGCAAAGACATTCTCCACGCTGGTCTGATATGCCCCGGCTGCGGTAGCTACATTGGTCCGCTCATTGACCTTCACGCCAAAGGCATCCGTGACATACTTCTCACTGCCAAGGAATCCCGCTGCGATCAGCACCAGTTCTGCGTCCAGAACCGCCTCGCTGCCTTCGACCTCGCTCATGCTCATACGCCCAGTGGCTTCATCCTTCTTCCATGCCAGCTTCACCGTCTTGACACCGCTTAAGTTCCCGTTTTTATCCTTTAGGAATTCCTTCACCGTAGTCTCATAGATCCTTGGGTCATGTCCGAACAACGCAATAGCCTCTTCCTGGCCGTAATCGGTCTTGCACACCTTCGGCCATTCCGGCCATGGATTCTCGGGCGTCCGCTTATCCGGCTGCTTCGGCATCATCTCTAACTGCGTTACGCTGAGCGCACCGTGACGGATACAGGTTCCGACACAGTCATTTCCGGTGTCACCGCCTCCGATAATAACCACATGCTTGCCCTTGGCAGAGATATAATCCTTGTCTTTCAGGCCGGAATTCAGCAGACTCTTCGTGGTGGATTTTAAGAAATCCACAGCGAAATAAATCCCATTGGCTTCCCGTCCGGGTGCCTTGATATCTCTGGGATTCGAGGAACCGCAGGCCAGAACTACCCGGTCGTATTCTTTTAAGAGCTTCGCTGCCTTGACATCCTTTCCCACATTTACCCCGGTGACGAATTCCACGCCCTCGGCCTTCATCACCGCCACCTTACGATCCACGATGTGCTTATCCAGCTTCATATTGGGGATCCCGTACATCAGAAGTCCGCCGATCCGATCCTCACGCTCGAAAACAGTGACGCTGTGGCCGCGCTTATTCAGTTGATCCGCTGCCGCCAGTCCCGAAGGGCCGGAACCCACGACAGCCACCTTCTTGCCGGTACGCACCTTGGGCGGCCTGGGATCCGCATACCCCTTCTCGTAGGCATTTTCTATGATACCGTACTCGTTCTCCTTGACAGAAACCGGGTCTCCATGGAGTCCGCAGGTGCAGGCTGCCTCACAGAGAGCCGGACACACCCGCGCCGTAAACTCCGGAAAGTTGTTGGTCTTCTTCAAACGCAGAAATGCCTGCTCCCAGTTACCGGTATATACCAGATCGTTCCACTCCGGCACCAGATTATGCAGCGGACACCCGGTAGTCATTCCCATCAGTGTCATACCGGACTGGCAGAAGGGCACGCCGCATTCCATGCAGCGAGCACCCTGTATCTGCTGTTTTTCCCGGGAAAGCGGGATGTGAAATTCATCAAAATTCCGGATCCGCTCCTTGGGTTCGATGGTCTTGCTGGTCTCTCTTTTATATTCCATAAATCCTGTTGGTTTACCCATGATTTCCTCCTACCGCGCCTTGCTGGCGTAAAACGCCTCGATCTGCGCCTGTTCTGAACTTAATCCCTTTTCCTCCATCTGCACGATGGCCATCATCATGCGGTTGTAATCATAAGGAATGATCTTCTTGAACTTCGGAAGATATTCCCCGAAATTGTTCAGGATCTCCTTTCCCTTGACGGAGTTGGTAAGAGCCACATGCTCCCCGATCATCTCCTTCAATTCCATCACATCATACTTGCTGGCGACTTCCTCGGTGAACACCATTTCTTTGTTCACTCTGGTGTACAGGTCGCTGTCTTCATCCAGCACATAGGCGATACCGCCGCTCATACCTGCCGCAAAGTTCTTTCCAGTCTTTCCTAAGACAACCACGCAGCCTCCGGTCATGTACTCACAGCCGTGGTCACCAACGCCCTCCACGACGGCTCTGGCACCGGAGTTGCGGACACAGAACCGCTCACCGGCCACACCGCATACAAAGGCTTTTCCGCTGGTAGCTCCATACAGCGCCACGTTTCCGATACTAATGTTTTCATCCTGCTTGTAGGTCACACCAGCAGTCGGAGACACGATGAGCTTGCCGCCGGAGAGCCCCTTGCCGAAGTAATCGTTGCTGTCGCCCACAAGCTCCAGTGTCAGACCCTTAGGTATGAAAGCGCCAAAGCTCTGGCCGCCGGCACCGGTACATTTTACCAGGAAGGTATCCTCATCCAGGCTATCCTGGTAACGCTTTGTGATCTCCGAACCGAAGATGGTACCGAAGGAACGATCCGTGTTGGTCACCTCCACGTCAATGCTGCGCTTCTGCTTGTGCTCCAGGGCGTTTTTCAGCTGCTTCATCAGGATCCGCTCGTCCGCTGTCTTCTCCAGTTCGAAATCATAGACCTGCTTGGGATCGAAGGTCACCTTCTGTCTGGGCGATGCGTAAGGATTGTTGAGGATCTTGCTTAGATCCACACGGCTGGCTCGACCGGTAATGCCTTCACGTTCCTTTAAGAGATCGCTTCTTCCCACCAGCTCATCTACCGTGCGTACTCCCAGCTTCGCCATATATTCCCGTAATTCCTGTGCTACAAAACGCATGAAATTCATCACGTACTCCGGCTTTCCGGCAAAGCGCTTCCGAAGCTCCGGATTCTGGGTTGCAATTCCCACCGGACAGGTATCCAGGTTGCAGACACGCATCATCACACAGCCCATGCTCACCAGGGGCGCTGTGGCAAAGCCAAACTCCTCTGCTCCAAGAAGCGCTGCGATTGCCACGTCCCGGCCGCTCATAAGCTTACCATCTGTCTCGATACGTACTTTGTTTCGAAGTCCATTCATGATAAGTGTCTGGTGTGTCTCCGCCAGACCCAGCTCCCAGGGAAGTCCTGCATTGTGGATGGAGCTGGCGGGTGCAGCTCCGGTGCCTCCGTCATAGCCGGAGATCAGCACTACCTGGGCGCCTGCCTTTGCCACGCCTGCTGCCACCGTTCCAACACCAGCCTCCGATACCAGCTTCACAGAAATCCTGGCGTCCTTGTTGGAATTCTTCAGGTCAAAGATCAGCTGTTCCAGATCCTCGATGGAGTAAATGTCATGGTGTGGCGGCGGGGAGATCAGGCTGACACCCGGTGTGGAATGTCTCGTCTTAGCCACCCAGGGATATACCTTGCCGCCGGGCAGATGACCGCCCTCGCCGGGCTTGGCTCCCTGTGCCATCTTGATCTGGATCTCCTGAGCACTGACCAGGTAACGGCTGGTGACGCCAAAGCGTCCCGAAGCTACCTGCTTGATGGCAGAGCAACGGTTTACACCGTCCGAGCCAACACTAAGCCGCTCCAGACTCTCGCCGCCCTCACCGGAATTGGACTTTCCATGCAGGCGGTTCATAGCGATAGCCAATGTCTCGTGAGCCTCCTGGGAGATAGAACCGTAGGACATGGCTCCCGTCTTAAAACGTGTCACGATAGAGTCCACACTCTCCACCTCATCGATGGAGATTCCTTTTTTCGGATAGTTAAAATCCATCAGTCCACGGAGATTCATGGGCTTGCGCTCTCCATCAATGAGCTTGGTATATTCTTTAAATAAGGTATAATCGCCTCGTTTGGTCGCTTCCTGTAGGAGATGGATGGTCTGCGGATTGTACAGGTGCTCCTCCGCACCGCTCCGCATCTTGTGACGTCCCTTGCTGTCCAGTGTCAGATCGGTCTCAAGTCCCAGCGGATCGTAAGCCGCACTGTGAAGCACATCCACATCCTTCTGAATATCACTCAGGGTGATTCCGCCCACACGGCTGACCGTATTGGTAAAATACTTGTCAATGACCGAGGAATCGATGCCGATGGCCTCGAAGATCTTGGATCCCTGGTAGGACTGGATAGTGGAAATACCCATCTTGGAAGCGATCTTCACGATTCCGTGTAAAATAGCGTTGTTGTAGTCATCCACCGCTGCATAGTAATCCTTATCCAGCATGTTCTCTTCGATGAGCTGCCGGATAGAATCCTGTGCCAGATACGGGTTGATGGCACATGCGCCAAAGCCCAGAAGCGTTGCAAAATGGTGCACCTCCCTGGGTTCTCCGCTCTCTAAGATGATGGAAACAGCCGTCCTTTTTTTCGTCTTGATAAGGTACTGCTGCAGCGCGGATACTGCCAACAGAGAGGGAATGTACACGTGGTTCTCATCAATCCCCCGGTCAGACAGGATCAGGATATTTGCGCCGTCTCTATATGCCCGGTCTGCCTCCATGAACAGACGCTCGATGGCCTTCTCCAGACTGGTGTTCTTATAATAGGTAATCGGAATCTCCTGTACCTTGAAGCCCTCCACCTTCATATTCTTGATCTTCAGCAGATCTGTGTTGGTGAGGATGGGATTGTTGACCTTCAGCACCTGGCAGTTCTTAGCCACTTCTTCCAAGAGGTTGCCGTCCTCGCCGATATAAGTGGTGGTGGAAGTCACCACCTCCTCACGGATGGAATCGATGGGCGGGTTGGTTACCTGGGCGAAAAGCTGCTTAAAATAGTTGAACAGCGGCTGATGGTCATCGCTCAAAACAGGCAGCGGAGTATCAACTCCCATTGCTGCAATGGACTCACTGCCGTTTTTCGCCATAGGAAGAATGGCTGTTTTCAGTGACTCGTAGGTATATCCGAAGGCCTTTTGCATCCGGGAACGCTCTTCACTGGTGTACTCCTGGACACGCTCGTTGGGAATCTTCAGATCCTTTAAGGACACCAGATAACGATCCAGCCATTCGCCGTAGGGCTGACGGGAAGCATACCGCTCCTTCAGCTCATCGTCGTCCACAACGACACCCTTCACCGTATCAACCAGCAGCATCTTGCCGGGATGAAGGCGCTCCTTCACCTTGATGTTGGCAGGATCAATCTTAAGAACCCCCACCTCGGAGGACAGGATCAACTGATCATCCTTGGTGATATAATAGCGAGAGGGACGAAGACCGTTCCGGTCCAGGATCGCTCCCAACTGGTCGCCATCACTGAACAGGATGGAAGCCGGGCCGTCCCAAGGCTCCATCATCGTTGCATAATATTGGTAGAAATCCTTCTTCTTCTGGCTCATGATCCGGTTATTGGCCCATGGCTCCGGGATGGTGATCATCACAGCCAGCGGCAGCTCCATACCGCTCATCACCAAGAATTCCAGGGTGTTGTCCAGCATGGCCGAATCGCTGCCCGCGGTATTTACCACCGGAAGCACCTTGGAGAGCTCGCCCTTTAAGTGATCGGACTCCATGGTCTCCTCCCGGGCCAGCATCTTGTCGGCATTGCCCCGGATCGTGTTAATCTCGCCGTTATGTACAATGAAGCGGTTGGGATGGGCGCGCTCCCAACTGGGATTCGTGTTGGTGCTGAAACGGGAATGCACCAGCGCAATCGCTGAAACGTAGTCAGGATCCTGCAGATCTGCGAAAAACAGACGCAACTGATTAACCAGGAACATACCCTTATATACAATCGTACGGCTGGACAGCGATACCACATAGGTATCGTCGTTACTCTGTTCAAATACCCGGCGCGCCACATACAGCCTGCGGTCGAAGGGCAGCCCCTTCTCCACCTGTGCCGGGCGCTTCACAAACGCCTGGAGGATGCATGGCATGCAGTCGATTGCCTTCTGCCCCAGCGTAGTCGGATCCGTGGGTACTTCACGCCACCCTAAGAATTCCATGCCCTCCTTCTCCACGATGATCTCGAACATCTTCTTGGCCTGATTGCGCTTCAGCTCATCCTGCGGGAAGAAGAACATTCCCACGCCATAATCGCGTTCCTCTAAAGGCTCGATGCCCTGCTCCTTCATGACCTTGGAGAAAAAGTTGTGGGAAACCTGAAGCAGAATTCCTACGCCGTCTCCGGTCTTACCTTCGGCGTCCTTCCCAGCGCGGTGCTTTAAGTTCTCCACGATCTTAAGGGCATTTGCCACGGTCTCATGGCTCTTCTTTCCTTTGATATTGACTACGGCGCCTATGCCGCAGTTGTCGTGTTCGAAGATCGGGTCATAGAGACCTCCTGTCATTTGTTTTTGTGCTTGCATAGTATCTTCCTTTCTTTGCTGGTTTCAAAAAAAGAGACGTCACAAACATTCAGAACATATCCATACGGACAATTCCAAACCATCTGTAACGCCTTTGTCACTTCATCATTATGATAGCAGGTTCTTTGCTTTTTTCACAGTGTACTACTTTTTTTCTCATTTGTAAATACCTTTTTTTCTTGCTATTGTCTGAT